>JBCDEN010000508.1:0-3747 GCA_039179715.1 Pseudomonadota bacterium | reverse complement strand
CCCGCTCTGCACACCCTTCCTAACGGGATTTCGCCATTTCGCATGCCATTTCAGTCTCATTTATGGGTCCGTACCCTAAGGGCCAGGACCCATTTTTGTATCCGCACCCTCAGGGTCCGCCTGTCTCGCTGACTTGTGATGTTGCGAAGCTGGACAAACAGGTTTCGACGCCCATCTCTTCATTTGGCCGCTCCGACCTGCGAGCGGGACGTGCGTGACAGGAGCCGATCTTGAATTCAGAAACGTTTTCCTCTGCCGCCTGCGCGGCTTTGCTGGCATCGATCTTTTTGGCCGCTCCGGCTTATGCTGACGAACAGGCAGGCTGTGGCGGCGAGACCCCATGCTTATTGGACGGCGGCGAATACTACATTCACCTTCCGCAGGCGAAGGCAGCAGATGAGCCGCTCGGAGCGATCTTCTACCTTCATGGACATCGCGGCAAGGCGGTGAACGCCATCCGCAACCAGGGCTTTCAGCGCATGGCGGACAAGCTCGGCGTTGCCTTCGTCGCCGTCCAGGGCGTCAACGGCACGTGGTCCTTTCCCACCGCTCCGAGAAACCTGCGTGACGAATCGGTGTTTTTCGACAACGTCCTGGGAGACCTTGAAAAGCGCTTTGGCGTGGAACGGGACAAGACCATGCTGTCCGGGTTTTCATCGGGCGGCTTCATGACCTGGTACCTGGCTTGCGAGAACTCCGGCCGTTTTTCCGGGTATGCGCCGATAGCCGGGGCTTTCTGGGAGCCTTTGCCCGAAAACTGCCCGACCGGCAATCCCTACCTGTTCCACGTCCACGGCACCAGTGACACGGTCGTTCCGCTGGCCGGGCGCTGGCTTGGCGGCGGGCAATGGAAACAGGGCGACGTTTTCGAGAGTTTCGATGTCTGGCGGCGGCAGAACGGCCTGTCCGAAGAAAGCTCCGAAAAACTGACGGACGGCAATCTGAAATGCGAGCGCTGGGCGCCGGAAGGCGGGCTGTTTGAACTGTGCCTTCATGACGGCGGTCACAGTGTCGAGGCGAAGTGGATCGAACGCGCCTGGAACGAACTTGGCGCGATCAGGGGTTGGGACCGGAAAAGCTGAGCACTCAAATCGGATTAACGGGAATGTGAGCCAAGGTGTTGCACGCGCAATCCGAGCGGAGTTGACGGGGAAGGGGCTATGTGTCCATGTCCCGTTGAAACGTCAGTCAAAAGGTGTTGCGTGTCCCAGTCCGCCTCCAAACCCGGTGCCCTTTCCGGTCTCGTTGTTCTCGATCTCTCGCGCATTCTGGCCGGGCCGACCTGCACCCAGGTGCTGGGCGACCTTGGAGCGGAAATCATCAAGATCGAACGGCCGGGACGTGGCGACGACACCCGCGGCTGGGGACCGCCCTTCCTGAAGGACGCGGAGGGCAACGAAACCTCCGAAAGTGCCTATTACCTGTCTTCGAACCGGAACAAGTCGTCGGTTGCCATTGATTTGGCGACATCAGAGGGCCAGAAGCTGATTGCCGATCTCGCGGTCAGGGCGGACATTCTGGTCGAGAACTTCAAGGTTGGCGATCTCAAGCGGCGCGGCCTCGATTACGAGACGCTGAAAGCGCTCAACCCCGGACTGATCTACTGTTCGATATCGGGTTTCGGCCAGACCGGTCCCTATGCGCACAGGGCAGGCTACGACTTCCTGATCCAGGGCATGGGCGGGATCATGTCGCTGACCGGGTTCCCCGATGACGAGGGGGGAACCGAAACCAAATGCGGCGTCGGCATCGCCGACGTGATGTGCGGCATGTATGCCACCGTCTCGATCCTGGCCGCGCTCAACCACCGCCATGCGACCGGCGAGGGCCAGCACGTGGACATCTCCCTGCTCGATGCCCAGGTCTCCTGGCTGATCAACCAGGGTGTCGCCTATCTCGTGTCCGGCGATGTGCCCGGACGGCTCGGCAACGGCCACCCGACGATCGTGCCCTATGAAACCTTCCCGGCGGCGGACCAGTCCTTCATCATCGCCGTCGGCAACGACGCGCAGTTTCAGAAATTTTGCGAGGTGGCGGGCGCGCCCGAATTGGCGGACGCTCCGCTCTTTGCAAAGAACGCCGACCGCGTCCGGAACCGCAAGCAGCTGATCCCGTTGCTCCGCCGACTGACCATCGACAAGACCGCTGCGGAGTGGATCGCCGCGCTGGAGGCTGCCGGCGTGCCCTGCGGTCCGGTAAACGATCTCGGACAGGTGTTTGCGGACCAGCAGATTCTGGAACGGGAGATGCGCATTCGCCTGCCGCACCCCGTCAGCGGGACGGTGGATCTGATAGGCTCCCCGATCAATTTGGAAAAGACACCTGTCAGCTACGGCAAGGCGCCGCCGATGCTCGGCGCTGATACTGCAGACATCCTGCGGCGCTACCTCCACATCTCGGATGAGACGTTGCAGGACCTGTCCGGCAAGGGCATTGTCGGCCTCGGAACGTCATCAGAACACAAGGACAAATCCGCCAAATGACCACCGGCGCAGATATCATTGCCGGCAAGCTTCACGCTGCCGGTTGCCGTCATGCCTTCGGAATTCCCGGGGGAGAAGTGCTCGCCCTGATGCAGTCTCTCGATCAGGCCGGAATGAATTTCGTTCTGGTCAAGCACGAAAACGCCGGCGGCTTCATGGCGGAAGGCGGCTGGCATGCGGACGGTGCGCCCGGCGTTCTGCTGGCAACCATTGGCCCGGGCGCTGCGAACGCGGTCAATGTTGTCGCCAATGCCTGGCAGGACCGGGTGCCGCTGATTTTCCTGACCGGCTGTGTCGACCAGGGCGAAGCGGAAAGCTATACGCACCAGGTCTTCGACCACCAGCAATTGCTGCGTCCGATCGTCAAGGCCAGCTTTTCCGCCCGTCTCGGTGCGCTCGACGTCGTAATGGAAAAGGCACTGGCGATCGCGCTCGACGGTCAGCCGGGTCCGGTTCACATCGATGTGCCGATCAAGGTTGCAGAATCGGAAACCCAGGAGCCGTGGTCGCCGTCGTTCCGTTCGGCCCCGGTCGCGACGAGGGCTGCGACGGGCACGGATCTCGACACCGCGATGGCGCTTTTTGCCAAGGCGCAGCGTCCGATTGCGATTGCCGGTGTCGATGCGGTCAACGAAGGCGCGTCGGCTGCGCTCAGCGCGTTCTGCAGGGAGTTCCGCATACCGCTCGTCACCAGCTACAAGGGCAAGGGTCTTCTGGACGAGAATGACCCTCTTGCGCTTGGCGGCGCCGGCCTGTCACCGAAGGCGGACGGATATCTCCTGCCGCTGATCAATCAGAGCGACTGCATACTCCTGCTCGGCTATGACCCGATTGAAATGCGCATCAACTGGCGCAATCCCTGGGACACGGATGCCTCCGTCATCGACGTGACGCCGGTGCTCAGGACCCATGGCATGCACAACGTCGCCGCGACCTTGCGCAGCACGGTTGCGCCTGCACTGGACCTCTTGAGTGCGGCGCGGAAACCGGAGCAGGCTGCGTGGCCGGACGCCGAACCGGAAAAGGTCAGGGCAGAGCTCTCGGCAGGCTTTGCGCCGGAAACGGATGGCTGGGGTCCGGCGACAGCGTTTCACACGTTGCGGGATGCCATGCCCGCTGCAACCGTCGCAACAGCAGACAGCGGCGCCCACCGCATTCTCGTCAGCCAGATCTGGCGCTGCCCGATGCCGCGCCAGATGCTGCAATCCTCGGCCCTGTGCACCATGGGCTGTGCCGTGCCGCTCGCAATGGGCCACAGGCTGGT
>JBCDEN010000005.1:0-21812 GCA_039179715.1 Pseudomonadota bacterium | reverse complement strand
GGTCAACAACGTGCTCGGCTTTCCCTACATTTTCCGCGGCGCGCTCGACGTTCATGCGACGACGATCAATGACGATATGAAGGTTGCCTGCGCCCAGGCGCTTGCACAGCTCGCCCGCGAGGAAGTGCCTGATGAGGTCGCGGCCGCCTATCGCGGCAACCGCCCGAAATTCGGCCCCGAATACATCATTCCCGTGCCGTTTGATCCGCGGCTGATCAGTGCCATCCCGCCCGCGGTTGCCCAGGCGGCGATGGATTCGGGCGTTGCCAAGCGTCCGATTGTCGACATGGAAGCCTACAAGCTCCAGCTATCCGCCCGGCGCGACCCGATTGCCGGCACGCTGCAGCGGATCTTCAGCAAGGTGCGCCAGCAGCCGAAACGCGTGGTTTTTGCCGAAGGTGAGGAAGAGCCGGTGATCCGGGCAGCCGCAGCCTTCGTGGCGCAGGGCCTCGGCGAGGCAATCCTCATTGGCCGCGAAGATGAGATCACCAACATGGCGCACCAGGCGGGCGTCGATATCGACCGGCCCGGCATTTCCATTCAAAATGCGCGCCTCTCCGACCGCAATGCCGACTATGCCCAATATCTCTATGGCCGTCTTCAGCGGCGGGGATACCTGCTGCGCGACTGCCAGCGCATGGTCAACAACGACCGGAATTACTGGGGCGCGATCATGGTTGCCCGCGGCGATGCGGATGCCATGGTCACCGGCCTGACCCGGAACTATTCCGTTGCGCTCGATACGGTGAAGGCGACCATCGACCCGAAACCGGGTCACAGGGTCATTGGCGTCTCCCTGGCCCTCGTGCGCGGGCGCAACGTCCTGATCGCCGATACCGCCGTCATCGACATGCCCAATTCGGAAGAACTGGCCGATATCGCGGAAGAAGCCGCCCATGTCGCGCGCAAGCTCGGTTACGAGCCGCGCGTTGCCATGCTGGCCTATTCCACCTTCGGTCATCCGCGCGGCGAGCGGTCCGAGAAAGTCATCGAAGGGGTCAAGATCCTGGATCGCCGGCGGGTGGATTTCGAATATGACGGTGACATGGCCGCGGATGTGGCCCTCAACATGGACCGGATGTCCGCCTATCCGTTTTGCCGGCTCTCCGGTCCGGCCAATGTCCTGGTCATGCCCGCTTTCCACTCCGCATCGATTTCCACCAAGATGCTGCAGGAACTCGGCGGCGCCACCGTCATCGGCCCGCTTCTGACCGGCTTCGACAAGTCGATCCAGATCCTTCCCATCGGCGCAAAGGACAGCGACATCGTCAACATGGCGGCCATCGCCGCATACAACGTGTCGTGAGGGCGCTGCTCTTTTCAGGCTTTCGTGCCTCTCCGGTCCCGGATCTCCTTTCAGTCGTCCGGGATGACGAAACTGAGACTAACCTGACCATCGTCATCCCGGTCTTCTCAGGAATGAAAAGGAAAGAGAGCGGACCGGCACACTTACCTCAACCCTCGTCCAACGCCTCGAGACTCTCCGGCAGGGTCTCCTGAAGAAACCACGCGCGCAATATGTCTGCAAACAGCTCGGGTTCCGTCGCGATCCAGCCATGGCCGAGGCGCGGGACGATGCGGGCGGTACAACGCGGCATGGCCGACTGAAACGTTCTCAGCGACGACACAATGGCCGCGTGTTCCGTCTCGCCGGCAAGGACGAGCGTGGGCGTTTCGATGGCTTGAAGCTCGGCGGACGCATCAAAGTCGAGCGCCAGCGCGCTGATCTTGCGCATTGTCTTTGACGAGGCATTTGGGCGGCCGCCCCGCTGGCTGACAAGCGACGGGTCGTTGACCCCGAGCGAGCGGGCCATTTTTTCCCGGTTTTTCCGGGAATTCATCATGAAGGACGATGCATGCATCAGGGTACGCATGACGCCTGAGACCTGGATCGGCGTGTGCTGAAAGCCGCTGAAAACAGCGCTCTCGACCAGGTGAGGATGCCGCGCAAGCAGGCGAAAACCGATATAGGAGCCCATGGATAGACCGGCGAGGCAGACCGGACCCTTGCCGAGGCTTTCGATCAGTTCCGCAACCGCGTCGCCGGCGGCGTCGAAATCTGAAACCGGCACCTGTTTCGACTGGCCGTGACCGGGCAGGTCGGGGCAGACGCAATGGAAGTCGGAAAGCTGTTCCGCGGCCGGCTTCCAGATGCGACCGTCGAAACCGGCCGCATGCAGAAAAACGATCGTTTTCTGCGCATTTGCGTCTGTCTGGCGGTAATGAAGCATGCAATCGTGCCTTCATGTTCTGAAATGCGGACAAGATGCCCGAAACCGGGCCATCCGGATTTGCTTGACCGGTTTGGGGACCAAGCCGACGCAATAAGCGCAAAATCCCCTTTTGACAAACGGTTCCGCAGCGGCGATACCTCGATCCCATGTCTGATGTGAAAGTCAAAATCTGCGGCCTTTCGACCGAGGAGACCATGGAGACGGCGCTGGAAGCGGGGGTCGACATGGTCGGCCTGATGTTCTTTCCCAAGAGCCCGCGCCATGTGTCGCTCAGCAAGGCGTGCAAGCTGGCCGATCTGGCGCGCGGAAAGGCCGAGATTGTCGCGGTGACGGTGGATATGGACCCGGACGGATTGTCGCGCATCCGGGAACTTGTCAATCCGGATATCTTTCAGTTCCATGGCTCCGAAGCCCCGGAAGCCCTTGCGGCCGCCAAGGTCATGCAGGGTGCGGAGGTCATGAAGGCCCTGTCCGTTGCCGAACGTGAAGATCTGGAACGCGCGCATTACTACACTATTGTAGCGGACTGGATCCTTTTCGACGCCAAGCCGCCCAAGGGGTCGGAACTGCCCGGCGGGAACGGTGTCTCCTATGACTGGAGCTTGCTGAAGGACCTGGATCTGAAAAAACCTTTCCTCCTGTCCGGAGGACTGGATCCGGCCAATGTCGCCGATGCAATCCGGCAAAGCGGCGTGTCGGCGGTTGATGTCTCTTCCGGTGTCGAGCGGGACAAGGGCGTCAAGGACAGCGATTTAATTCGCGCTTTCATGGCAGCGGCCAAGGGCGCATGATTTCCGGCGTCGTCCGGGTGAAGGAGTAAACGCGTGAACGATATGGCGAACAGCATCCGGACCGGTCCGGACGATCGTGGGCATTTCGGTATTTTTGGCGGCCGCTATGTCGCCGAAACCCTGATGCCGCTGATCCTGGATCTGGAACAGCACTACAAGGATGCCAAGAACGATCCCGAGTTTAATGCTGAAATCGAGACGCTCAATAAGCATTATACGGGCCGTCCGTCGCCGCTTTATTTTGCTGAGCGGCTGACGCAGGAACTCGGCGGCGCGAAGATCTATTTCAAGCGTGACGAGCTGAACCACACCGGATCGCACAAGATCAACAATTGTCTTGGCCAGATCCTGCTCGCCAAGCGCATGGGCAAGACCCGCATCATCGCCGAGACCGGTGCCGGGCAGCATGGCGTTGCCACGGCAACGGTCTGCGCCCGCTTCGGCCTGCCCTGCGTTGTTTATATGGGCGCGACAGATGTCGAACGTCAGAAACCGAACGTGTTCCGCATGAAGCTGCTCGGTGCCGAGATCGTACCGGTTACGGCCGGTGCCGGCACGCTCAAGGACGCCATGAACGAAGCCCTGCGCGACTGGGTGACGAATGTCGAAGACACCTATTACCTGATCGGCACCGCGGCCGGGCCGCATCCCTATCCGGAAATGGTCCGCGACTTCCAGTCGGTGATCGGAAAAGAACTGCGCGAGCAGATGCTGGAAGCGGAAGGCCGTCTGCCGGACGCACTCGTGGCGGCCGTCGGCGGCGGATCCAATGCCATCGGCCTGTTTCATCCGTTCCTCGATGACAAGGACGTCAAGATCTACGGTGTTGAAGCGGGTGGACGCGGCCTTGTCGGCGAAGAGCACTGCGCCTCGCTGACAGCGGGCAAACCCGGCGTGCTGCACGGCAACCGGACTTACCTCCTGCAGGACGATGACGGCCAGATCTTCGAGGGCCATTCGATTTCGGCAGGCCTCGATTATCCGGGCATCGGCCCGGAACATTCCTGGTTGAAGGAAATCGGCCGTGTGGAATACGTGCCGATCATGGACACCGAGGCCTTGGAGGCTTTCCAGATGCTGACCCGCGTTGAAGGCATCATTCCGGCGCTTGAACCCGCCCACGCGCTGGCGCAGGTCGCCAAGCTGGCGCCGAAGATGGACAAGGATCAGATCCTGGTCATGAACCTGTGCGGCCGCGGCGACAAGGATGTCTTCGCCGTCGGGCAGATGCTTGGCTTCGAGATGTAGCCTGGTGGCCGGACGAAGATGGCCGCGTGCCGCGAGGCACGCGGCTTTTTTATTTGCCGATCGGGTTTGAGATCAGCGCGTGCTCCAGAACGGCCAGCTGTCCGCGCGCATCCACGCATTCGGCTTTCCGCAGCAGCTCGGGATCGGTCCGGCTGTCGGCCTCGCTTATCCGCAAATCGCGCAGCGGCGCGCTGAAATTAAGGTCTCTGACACGTCGCCAGATTTTCTGGTGCAGGGGCGGTGGGGCTGGCTCGAACAGGGAATGGGCCATTTTCGGCTCCTTGTGTTGTTTCCTCTGCGAGACACAATAAGTGCACTTTGTGCACATTTAAACCAGTATTTTCCGCAGACCGGACAAGCCAGCTATGCAATTTGCCGGAAGACAAGGGTGTGCCAGGCGTTGCAGCCATTCGAATGCGGCAGTGCTGCAATGCAATCTTGTCTGTTGTGTGCGTTGCAGCAATACCTATGTTGGAGGTCGGACAGGGACGGAGGCAAACGCGCCGTCCAACCAGAACGAAGGGAACACGAAATGAAATTCGATCTTCTGACAGGTTTTGTCCGTGACATCCGCTCTGCTCATCGCGCCGCGACCGAGTTTGAACGCCTGAACCGGATGAACACCAACGAACTTGCGCAGCTTGGCCTGGACCGTACGGAAATCTCCAGCTACGCCTTCAACAAGCACTTCAAGCGCTGAACCGATGCGCCTGGCCCCGCGGCCAGGCACGCGTCGTTTTTGCCCGCCTGCGGCGGGCATGTCGTCCCATTGAGACGTTCTTCATTGACATCCGCTTGCCTGCTCCCCTACATCGCACTCAGTTCAAATTGAGAAACAGAGCCGCGCGATGTGCGGCAGGGGTTTAGCTGCATGACGGAAACGCGTATTGATCGCCGCTACAAAGCTTGTGCGGAAGCGGGCCGGCCGGCCCTGGTGACTTTCATCACCGCAGGTGATCCCGACCTGGAAACGTCCCAGGCTGTCCTGAACGCGCTCCCCGAAGCCGGTGCCGACATCATCGAACTCGGCATGCCGTTTTCCGATCCAATGGCCGAAGGCATTCCGATCCAGCTGGGCAACCAGCGCGCGCTTGCTGCCGGGCAGACCATGGACAAGACACTGGACATGGTGCGCAAGTTCCGCGAGCAGGACGACGACACACCCATTATCCTGATGGGTTATTACAATCCCATCTATGTGCGCGACCCGAAGCAATTCGTGCATGTCGCCAGGGACGCCGGCGTTGACGGCTTCATCATCGTCGACCTTCCGGCCGAGGCGGATGACGAATTCTGCCTGCCGGCACTCGATGCCGGGCTCAACTTTATCCGTCTTGCAACGCCAACCACCGACGACAAGCGGCTACCCGCCGTTCTGGCAAACACCTCCGGTTTCGTCTATTACGTCTCGGTGACCGGAATTACCGGTGCCAACATAGCCGATACCGGCCGGGTCACGGCTGCGGTCAACCGGATCAAGAAGCACACCGATCTGCCGGTCGCGGTCGGGTTCGGTGTCAAGACAGCCGACCAGGCGGCCGTGATCGGCAAGGACGCCGATGGTGTGGTCGTCGGTTCGGTGCTGGTGAACGCCATTCGCGACAGCCTGGATGAGGCAGGCAAGGCGACCGACGCCACCGTCGGGGCAGTTGCCGAAGTCGTGGCGGATCTTGCGTCCGGTTGCGCGCGTGCGCGCTCGGCCTGAGTGCGCATTGAATTGAAGGATTTGCGGCGAGCCCCATATCTTCGCCTGGAGCATCGTGTATTCGCAAGGACCGCACAAAGAGGCTCTATCGATTTGAAGCCGATCAACGACGTTGATCTAGTCATTACTCTAGGAAACGGACGCGCCTGACGTGAACTGGATCAACTCAATCGTACGCCCCAAGATCCGTGATCTTTGGAAAAAGCGCGAAGTCCCGGAGCATCTCTGGATCAAGGATCCAGAGACCGGCGAAATGGTCTTTCACCGGGACCTGGAAGCCAATCTCTGGGTGGTGCCGAATTCCGGCCACCACATGCGCATGCCGGCACGCAAGCGCGTCGAGGCGTTTTTTGACGACGGCGCCTACGCGGATGTCGAGACACCGGGCGTTCACGCTGATCCGCACAAGTTCCGCGATTCCAAGCGCTATACGGACCGCCTGAAGGAAGCGCGATCGAAATCCGGTGAAGACGAGGCAATTCTCGTTGCCCAGGGCAAGGTCAATGGCATGGACATGACCATTGCCGTCCAGAATTTCGATTTCATAGCCGGGTCCCTCGGCATGGCCGCCGGCGAAGCGATTCTGGCCGGAATGATGAAGGCGGTGGAGGACAAGACCCCGTTTGTCATGTTCGCGGCGTCCGGCGGGGCGCGGATGCAGGAAGGCATTCTCTCGCTCATGCAAATGCCCCGCACCACGGTTGGCGTGCAGATGCTGCGTGAAGCCGGGCTGCCCTATGTTGTTGTCCTGACAAACCCCACCACCGGCGGCGTGTCCGCCTCCTATGCCATGCTCGGCGATGTCCATATCGCCGAACCGGGTGCACAGATCGGCTTTGCCGGCAGGCGGGTGATCGAGCAGACGGTTCGCGAGAAGCTCCCGGAAGACTTTCAGACGGCCGAGTACCTGCTGGACCACGGCATGATCGACATGGTTGTTCCGCGCCAGGAAATGAAGGAAACGATATCGCGCATTTGCGGCATCCTGCTGAAACGCGAGGTGGAGCTGCCGAAGATCGAGGCGACCGCCGTTGAAGAGGCGGTTGAAGAACCTGCCGCGGAGGCCTCCCCGGAAGATGTCGAGACCGGCGACGCCGAGACCGCCGAAGCTGAAGAAAAGAGCTGATACGGCCGCGATATCCAAGCGAAACTTTCCCGAAAATGTCGCAAAAGCGGCATAAATGGACAAATCTGCCGTGCCAGCTTGTCAAGCTGCCGGCAATCTCCTAAAGCCGTTTGAGAGCGAAACACCCGACAGAGGACCCTTCGGAGGGCGCCTTGGATCAAGTCACGAAAATCCTGGACAGACTGCTGGCCCTGCATCCCAAGGAGATCGATCTGTCTCTTGGGCGCATGCACCGTCTGCTCGCAGCCCTCGGCAATCCCGAGCAGAAACTGCCGCCGGTCATTCATGTCGCCGGCACCAATGGCAAGGGGTCGGTAACCGCGACCATGCGCGCGATTCTGGAAGCGTCCGGCAAACGCTGCCACGTCTACACCTCGCCGCATCTCGTCGCATTCAACGAACGTATCCGGATCGGGACGGACGGCGGGTTTGTGTCCGATCCCGTCCTCTACGACGCCCTGCATCGCTGCGAGGAAGCCAATGCGGGCGGTGAAATCACGTTCTTTGAAATCACGACGGCAGCGGCCTTCCTGATTTTTGCCGAGCATCCCGCCGATATCCTGCTGCTGGAAGTCGGACTGGGCGGCCGGCTGGACGCCACCAACGTGATTGACCGGCCCGTGGCAACCGTCATTACGCCGGTTTCCATGGACCACGAGAAGTTTCTCGGCAACGATCTCGCCGACATTGCCGTTGAAAAAGCCGGGATCATCAAGCCGGGTGTTCCGGTCATCTCCGCGTCTCAACCCGAAGAGGCGTTTCCCGCGATTGTCCGCCAGGCGGCACGCAACAGGGCACCCCTGAGCATCCTGGGGCAGGACTTTACCGCGCATCCCGACCAGGGCCGGATGGCTTTTCAGGATGATGACGGACTGATCGACCTGCCGACGCCGGTTCTGGGCGGAAGCCACCAGTTTGCCAATGCCGGGGTTGCGATCGCGACCCTGAAGGCCGCGGGCCTGCTGCCTGCGGAACAGACGATCGAACAGGGCCTGAAATCGGTCAATTGGCCGGGCCGTCTCCAGCCGATCACACACGGGCATCTGTTGCCGATGTGTCCGGATGGGGCCGAGGTCTGGATCGATGGCGGGCACAATCCGGGTGCAGGCGTGTCGGTCGCCGAATGCATGGGAGAGCTGGAAGAAAGATCGCCCCGCCCGCTTTATGTCGTGGCCGGAATGCTCACGACCAAGGATCCCGTCGGGTTTTTCCGTCCCTTTCACGGTTTGGTGCGCCATGTCGGTACGGTTCCGATCGCCTCGACCACCACGGCCAGGACACCGGAAGAACTGGCGGACCTTGCCCGGTGCGCCGGGTTGGAGGCAACGCCCTTTCAGTCACTGGACGCAGCGCTGGCAGATGTGGCAGCTTGTGCCGAAAAGGACGGCGAACCGCCCAGGATTCTGATTTGCGGTTCGCTCTATCTGGCCGGCGAGGCCTTGGCCCGGAACGGAACGGCTCCGGACTGACGCGTTGCCGGACCCGCGACGGAGACCGGTTTGATGCAATTGCTTTTCAGGCTTTCAACTGCCGCCACTGCCTTGCTGCTTGGTGCGGCCCTTTCCGTTGCTCCGGCGCTATCGCTTTCAGAACAATATGAAACTCCGCCCGAGCAGGACCCTTCCGTCGTTCTGAAGGGCAAGGAAAACGGCCCCGGTTATGCTGTGCTGACGCCCGTTAGAAGCGATGGCTTCCTGCGGATCTACCAGTTGCAGACGGATCTCGGTGTCGAGCAGATCGAGGGCGACGGCCTCCTGAAGCTCCGGCTTGCGGAGATAAAGGTTCTGATCGCGCTCGAAAGCCTGAAGAACGATGCCAGCTTCCTGGACGGGCTGAAGGAAGCCGCCAAGAAACCCGTCGACTTTGTCGAAAGCACGGTCACCGACCCGGTCGGGACGGCAAAGAGCACGGTCTCCGGCGTCGGAAGGATGTTCGGCAGGCTGACAAAGGGGGTCGGAGATGCCGTATCCGGCAAAGGCGGATCACCGGCAGACATTGCCAAGGCCATCACCGGTCAGGCGCAGGCGGAGCGGGAACTTGCCGTTCAGCTCGGCGTCGATCCTTACACGTTCTACGCGCCCTTGTCGGAAAAACTGAATGAAACGGCAAGTGTCACCACCGCCGGAAGCTGGACGGTCACCGCCATCACGGCGCTCTTGCCGGGCGGAATGATTGTCTCTGCTGCGCGCCAGGCCGACAATTTCAGGAACCTGATCGTGGACAGCACGCCGGCAGAGCTCGTCGAACGCACGGCGGCGACCTTCCGGACCGCAGGCGTCACTGAAAAAACTATCTCGCGCATCGCGGCGAACCCGTTTTACACGGCAACCGAAAAAGCCATCATTGCCTACCAGCTTCAGGCCATGCCGACCGTGCAGGACCTCGATCTGATCGCGGCCAAGGCGGCAGATGCGGAAAGCCGGGACATTGCCTATTTCCAGCTGCGCCGGGTCGTGCTTCTTGAAACCTATAGCCGGGTGATTTCCGGCCTTGGCCAGATCAGGGCGGTCAACGGCATCCCGGTCGCCATACGCAAGGACGGTCTCGCCGCGGTGGTGCTGCCGCTCGACATGGTCGCCTGGACGCAGACGGCCGCCCAGACATTCTCATCGATCCACGAGGGTCTCGCCGGACTGCCGTTTCCGCCCACCGGCGTCGATTTCCTGATCACCGGCGATCTGACCCCGACAGCTGCCGAACGCATCGCTTCCTTCGGCTGGGAAATCACCGGCAACTACCCGATGCCGGAAGGTCCGGTGCATTAGGTCGTTCAAGGGCAGCTCTTGCCGTGATGCCACGTCCTGGATTCAGAACCGGCACCCTCATCCTGAGGCTTCGCTGCGCTCCGCACCTCAGGATGAGGAAAAAGAACGTGCATTTGTCTTTCGGCAGGCAGTGCGCAATCCCCCTCCCCCTTGTGGGGAGGGGTTAGGGTTGGGGGGTCTCATTCTCGTTTCAGATTAGCGCGCTCAGACACATTCCAGGACCGGGCCCGACAGACCTGTTTCCCATCCGAGGATGGCGCGTTTGCGGGTGAGGCCCCAGTGGTAGCCGCCGATCTTTCCGCCCTTGGCCAGCACCCGGTGGCACGGCACAACGAAGGAGATCGGATTGCGCCCGACCGCTGAACCGACGGCGCGGGAAGCTTTGGGGTTTCCGATCGACGCCGCCACATCGGCATAGGTTGCCGCCTGCCCCATCGGGATCCTGAGGAGCGTCTGCCAGACCCGGATTTCGAAATCCGTGCCGATCATGACCACGTTGAGCGGCTGCTCCTCCTGCCACTGTCCCGGATCGAAGACGCGCCCGGCATAAGTGCCAGTGGCATCCTGGTCGTGGACATAGCTTGCCGCGGGCCAGCGGCTGCACATGTCTTCCAGAGCGCTTTCCTCTTCGCCCGGGTCCGCGAAGCCGAGACCGGCGAGGCCCTTGTCCGTGACCATGATCAGGACCTGTCCGAATGGGGAAGGATGAAAGCCGTAGGCAATTTGAAGGCCTGCACCCCGTGCCCGGTAGTCGCCGGGGGTCATGGCCTCGTGCGTGATGAAGAGATCGTGCAGGCGCGAGGAGCCGGAAAGCCCGACCTCATAGGAGGCATCAAGAACGCTTGCGGAATCGCGCAGGAGCGCCTTGGCGTGGTCCAGCGTGATCGCCTGCAGGAACTGCTTGGGCGTCAGTCCCGCCCAGCGCGAAAACACCCGTTGCAACTGGATCGGCTGCAATCCGGCTTCCTTTGCGAGCATGTCAAGCGTCGGCTGCTCGCGCCAGTCCAGCGTGATCCGTTTCAGGGTCTGCCTGACGACTGCGTAGTTTTCTGCCGCTTCTTTACCGACGGAGATCGGCTCCGGTCCCGGGGCAAGACTGGACAGGTCGATTGCCTTGGTCATCTTGAAACCTTCATCTGATCAACTCTGAAGCAAATCTATGCCGCCGCGGAGCGATGCGCGACCCGTTTTGCGAGACCACCGCGCTAATTTGGCAAAACGGCCGGACCCTTGCGGGTGTTGAGCAGAATATTCGTCTCCGAGGCGGCAATGCCTTCGATCAGGCGGATGCGGTTGAGCGCATCGTCGAAGGCGGCAAGATCCCGCGTCGCAATGTCCAGGACAAGATCCCACTTGCCGTTGGTGGAATGAATCGCCCGCACTTCCGTCATCGCGCTCAAGGATCGTATGACCGGGTCCGTGTTGTGACCGTCGACGACCAGCAGCGTGACCGCCCGGATCGGCAGATCCCGCCAGTCGTCGCGCAAAACAGCGGTAAATCCCAGGATCTCGCCGCTGGCCTGGAGCTTTTCCATGCGCGCGCGCACGGTTGCCCGTGACACTTTCAGATCGCTTGCCAGATCGGAAACCGATCGGCGGCCATCATGGCGAAGCAGCGTGATTAATCGCAGATCAAGATCGTCCATATGATCATTCTGAATAGTTTCGCTTATCAAAATGATAGATATGAACGATCATTTGTTCAAGAGACTGGATTTACTCCGCCACCGGAAACCCGCACATTTTGAGGCGAAGGTTCGGTTGGAGGCTGATTTGAACATATCCGCAAAACAGATTGCTCTGGTTGGCGCGCCTGTTGACGATGGCGCGGGTCAGAAGGGTTGCCTGATGGGCCCCGACGCCTTCCGCACGGCGGGTCTTGTTGAACAGCTGAAAGCGCTGGGCCACACGGTGACCGATCACGGCAACCTGCGTCCGGCCGATGTCGGCCGCCTGGCGCCGCCCAACCCGGTCTTGAAGAATTTTGGATCCTATGCGGGCTGGACCCGCGCACTTCACGCCAAGGCCGCAGATCTCGGGCGGCGCGAGCTGTTTCCGATTTATCTTGGCGGCGACCACGCCATGGCGGCAGGAACCGTGTCCGGGCAGGCCAAGGCCGCGGCGGAACGCGGCCGTCCGCTCTTTGTGCTCTGGCTCGACGCCCACTCCGATTTTCACACGCTGGACAGCACCGGCAGCGGCAATCTGCATGGAACGCCGCTCGCCTTTGCCTGCGGTCTCCCCGGTTTCGACGATCTGCTCGGTGCGCCGCTGCAACACACCGTCGATCCGAACAACGTCGAAATTCTCGGGGTCAGGTCGATCGATGCAGCCGAGCGCGACATGCTGCTCAGCCGCGGTGTCGGCGTCAGCGACATGCGCCGCATCGACGAGGAGGGCTTCGCCGGCCTCATGCGCCCATTCCTGGAGCGGGTCCGGGCACAAAATGGCTTGCTCCATGTCAGCCTTGACGTCGATTTCCTTGATCCGGAAATCGCGCCCGCGGTCGGAACGACGGTTCCCGGCGGCGCGACGTTCCGCGAGGCGCATCTGGTCATGGAACTGCTGCATGACAGCGGGCTGGTGACCTCGCTCGATCTTGTCGAGCTCAATCCATTTCTGGACGAGCGCGGAAAAACCGCGCGTCTCATGGTCGACCTTACCGGCTCTCTCTTCGGACGCCGTGTTTTCGACCGGCCGACACGCAGCTTCTAGAGGGCATCAAATGACACTGCACAATCACAATCCGAAACCGTCCGAGCTCGCCTTCGTTCCCTTCGTAAGCGTGGACGACATGATGCGCAACATCCGCACGATCGGCGTCGAAAAGGCAATCAGAGGCATTGCCGACTACATCGAGCAGGACTTCCTGCGCTGGGAGAGCTTCGACAAGAAGCCTCGCATTCCGGCCCATGCCCCGCAGGGCGTGATCGAGCTGATGCCCACCAGCGATGGCGAAACCTTCGGCTTCAAATATGTCAACGGCCACCCGCAGAATGTGCGTGAAGGTCTGCAGACGGTGACCGGCTTCGGCGTCCTCTCCGAATTGTCGACCGGATATCCGGTTCTCTTTACCGAGATGACGATCCTGACGGCGCTGCGGACGGCGGCAACCTCCGCCCTGGCAGCGAAGCACCTGGCACCCAAGGGCTCAAAGACCATGGCGATCATCGGCAATGGCGCCCAGTCGGATTTTCAATGCCTGGCGTTCAAGGAAATGCTCGGGATCACCGAGATCCGCGCCTACGACATCGACGTGAAGGCAAGCCTTCGCCTGGAGCGGAACCTGGCCTATTCCGGGCTGAATGTCACCATCTGCAAGACGCCGGAAGATGCCATCGAGGGTGCGCAGATCATCACGACGGTCACGGCCGACAAGAAATACGCCACCATCCTGACCGACAACATGGTCGGCTCCGGCGTCCATATCAATGCCATCGGAGGCGATTGTCCCGGCAAGACCGAGCTGCACAAGGATATTCTTCTGCGCTCTGACATTTTTGTCGAACTGCCGGAACAGACGCGCATCGAGGGCGAGCTGCAGCAGCTTCCCGGGGATCACCCGGTCACCGAGCTCTGGCAGGTTTATGCGGGCAAGGCGGCAGGCCGCACATCGCAGGATCAGATCACTTTGTTCGACAGCGTCGGATTTGCCATCGAGGACTTTGCGGCGCTGCGTTACATCCGTGACCTTCTGCCGACCACGGGTCATTTCGAGAAGCTCGACCTTCTGGCGGACCCGGACGACCCGCGCGACCTCTACGGCATGGTTCTGCGGTCCGCAGCAGTCGGCGACAATCAGGCGGCATAAGTCAAAAAAAGACCGTCATTTTCGGACTGGCCATCGCAACAGCGGTGGCCATTTCTTTTTGGGACGGGTTAGCGTATCTCGCTCATCCCAGCGCCGCTTCGATTTCCGCCACAACCGCATCGGCCGCGGCGCCGGGGTCGTCGGCTTTCGAAATTGGCCGCCCGACGACGAGATAATCGCTTCCCGCCCGGATCGCGTCTTCCGGTGTCATCACCCGGCGCTGATCGTTGGCAGAGCTCCCCTTCGGCCGGATACCGGGCGTGACGATCACGAGGTCACCTTCAAGGATCGCGCGCATGTTCTGCGCTTCCGTCGCTGCGCACACGATACCGCCCATGCCTGCGTCCCTGGCGTCCCTGGCACGGGCGGCGACCAGATCGGCAACGGGACCGCGATACCCGGCGGCGGCAAGGTCGTCTTCGCCCATCGACGTCAGAACGGTCACGCCGAGCAGACACAAAGCCGGGTTGCCTTCTTCCGCGAGACCCTTGACGGCGGCCCGCATCGTTTTCGGATAGCCGTGCACGGTGACAAAGGTCATGCCCATCCTGGCAATATTGCGGATCGCTTGGGTAATCGTGTTGTCGATGTCGTGCAGTTTCACGTCGAGAAAGATCTTCTTGCCGTCGGCGGCAAGGTCGCGCGCAAACTCCAATCCGCCGGCAAACTGCAGTTCCATGCCGATCTTGTAGACCCCGATCTTGCCGTCGGTCCGGCTGACCAGGGCTTCGGCATCCCGAATGGTCGGGACGTCGACGGGAAGCATCAGACGGTCAAGCGCGGTCTTGGGGGCGAACGGACTGGCCGGCATGGAGCGGGCTCCTTTCAGGGCGGCGGGAAGACGCCCTGTCCATAACACTCCGGTTGCCGTGTGACCAGCCTACGACTTTCCCGATTTCTCGAATTCGGCAAACGCGTCCTTGAAGTCCGCATGCCAGCGGGAAAGCGGCGGCCGGTTTTCGATAATATCGCCGATCGCCCATTCGGCCCTGCGCCTGTCGCGTGTGCTGTCGACGTCGTTGTCCGGGCACAGGATGTAAAAGTCACCCGCCGACATGTGTTCGATGAAAAAGTCGACGGTTTGCTCGCTGGTCCAGGCCGAGGCCGGTTTTTCCTTGAAGAATGCCGACGTCATGCCGGTATAGGTAAAGCCGGGAACGAAGAGGTGGACCGAAATCGGCGCGCCGGCCTCGCGCAGCTCGTGGGCAAGCTGCTCGCTGAGCACCTTCACGGCGGCTTTCGTCGCGTTGTAGCCGGGGTTTCCGGGCGGCGTGGTAATGCCCTGCTTTGAGCCGGTGTTGATGATCACGGCCGGGCGGCCGGCGGCGATCATGCGCGGTGTGAACGCCTGAACGCCTCTCAGGACACCAAAGAAATTGACATCCATCATGCGCTCCCACGCGTCATAGGCCTCCCATGTTTTGGAAGAGATGCCGATCCCGGCATTGTTCATAAGAACCGCGACCGATCCTGCTTCGAAAGCCTTGTCGGCAAGGTTCTCGATCTGTGCCATGTCGGAAACGTCGGTTGGGACACCAAGGACAGGCCGGTCCGTGCCCGCGATCTTGCGGATATCCCGCGTTGCCGTGTCCAGTTTCTCCCCGGGCAGATCCGCCAGAACGACACCGAGACCGGCCTCGGCGAACCGTTGCGCGGCGACAAACCCGACCCCGCTCGCGGCCCCTGTCACGACCGCGAGACCACCTTCAGCTACGGATTCCTTGAACATGAAACTGCCTCCTGAAACGCTCTTTCGGCAGATCATGGCACAGGATCGCGACAGAGTCGGCACACATTCAAATGAGATTGCCGCACCCGCTGCGGCCGCTTTGCACGATATGGTTTCTTTAGTCGGTTCTCCCTGCTACAACACCGCCGGTTCCTAACTTTCAGCAAGGACAGCAGCTTATGCGCACAGCGAGTGTATCGCGCGACACCAAGGAGACTCGTATTTCCGTCGAAATCAATCTCGACGGGACGGGAGCTTATGACGTTCAGACCGGTGTCGGTTTTTTTGATCACATGCTGGAACAACTGTCGCGCCATTCGCTCATCGATATGACGGTGCGCGCCGACGGCGACACGCATATCGATTTTCACCACACCGTAGAAGACACCGGGATTGCGCTCGGTCAGGCGATTTCGTCTGCGCTGGGCGACATGGCCGGGATCACGCGCTATGCCGACACCCATCTGGCAATGGACGAGGCGCTCACACGCTGCGCGCTCGATGTATCCGGGCGTCCGTTCCTGGTCTGGGACGTAGCCTTCGGCCGGGACAAGGTGGGTGACTTCGACACGGAGCTTTTTGAAGAGTTTTTCCGGGCCTTTGCCATGAATTCCGGGATCACCCTTCATGTCGCCAATCTTTACGGGTCCAATTGCCACCATATCGCGGAAACCTGTTTCAAGGCGGTTGCGCGCACCTTGCGCAAGGCCGCCGAGATTGATCCGCGCCAGTCGGATCGCATTCCGACCACAAAAGGCCAATTGGGCGGCTGAAGGACGACCGGCTTATGAGTACCTATGTTGTCATGGCCCCGCCGGAGTTTCAGGACCTAGCGGGAGACGCGCGGGAGAGCGACCGGTTGCTGTTCGTTCCGGACCGCTTTTCCGTTCTGGCCTTCGTGTTTTCCTTCATTTGGATGCTCGTGCATCGCATGTGGCTGGTTTTGCTGGGTTATCTTGCGCTCACCTTGATCATTGAGCTTCTGGCGCTGTCGCTCGGAAGTCAGGCGACGGGCATCGTCGCGCTGACCATCTCACTTCTGTTCGGCTTCGAGGCGCAAGCGCTGCGCCGCTGGTCGCTGGAGCGAAAGGGCTGGCGTGTCGTCGGCATCGTCGACGGCGCAAGTCCCGCGGAAGCCGAGCTTCGCTTCCTGAACAAGGAAGCGGTCCGGATGGCACCGGAACCTGCACAGCCTGAGCCGCCGGCGCGTCCGGTCCGGCCGCCCATCGTTCCGCGGGTCGGCAGCGAACGGGTCGTCGGCCTGACGCTTGGTCCGGAGGCGCGGCAATGACGGTGGCCATCATCGACTACGGCTCGGGCAACCTGCGCTCGGCGGAAAAGGCGTTCGAACGGGCCGCGCGCGCGCATGCGCACACGCCCGACGTCATCGTCACCGCCGATCCCGACCGCGTCCGCAAGGCGGACCGGGTCGTGTTGCCGGGTGTCGGTGCCTTTGCCGATTGCAAACGCGGCCTCTGGGCCGTCGAAGGCATGCCGGAAGCGCTTCGTGAAGCGGTGCGCGATCGCGGCAAACCCTTTTTCGGCATCTGCGTCGGCATGCAGCTGATGGCTGAGCGCGGCCTTGAATTCGAAACGGTCGAGGGCCTCGGCTGGATCAGGGGCGATGTCTCGGAGATGAAACCGGCGGACGCCGGTCTCAAGATCCCTCATATGGGCTGGAACACGATTGATGTCCGTCCCGATGGCCATGCGGTGTTCAAGGGCCTCGAAACGGGTGCCAAAGGATTGCACGCCTATTTCGTGCATTCCTATCACTTTGCCTGTACCGAGGACGGCAACCGCCTGGCGACCTTCGACTATGCGGGCACCTTCACGGCGATGGTCGCAAGGGACAACATGATCGGCACCCAGTTCCACCCTGAAAAGAGCCAGCGGCTGGGTCTCGGTCTGATTGCCAACTTCCTCGACTGGACGCCGTGATCGCACGGAGGCGCGCATGAAAAAAGGCTACTGGATTGTTCATGTCGATGTGACTGACCCGGAAAACTATCCGAAATACCTGGCGGCGGACGCAATCGCCTTTGAAAAATACGATGCGGTCTTTCTTGTGCGCGGCGGGGAGATGACCGGACCCGAGGGGACTGTGCGCAAGCGTCACGTCGTCATTGAGTTCGAGAGCTACCAGACTGCGCTGGACTGTTACAATTCGCCGGAGTATCAGGCGGCAGCCAGGTTGAGGCAGCAATTTTCCGACAGTGACATCGTCATTGCCGAGGGTACGTGAGAAAACGGGAGAAGATGCGTGAGCAAGGGATACTGGATTGCACGGGTGGATGTTCGCGACCCGGACAACTATCCGCAATATGTGGAAACGGCCAAACCCGCCTTTGAACGGTTCGGCGCCAATTTCCTGGCACGCGGCGGCAAGGCTGACGCCATAGAAGGTCCGGGCCGGGCACGCAATGTCGTCATCGAATTTCCAAGCTTTCAACATGCCGTCGATTGCTATAACTCCCCCGAATATCAGGAAGCGGTGAAAATCCGCCAGAAAGTTGCCGATGGCGAAATCGTCATCGTGGAAGGAATTTAACGAGAATGATCCTCTTTCCCGCCATCGATCTGAAGGATGGCCAATGCGTGCGCCTGAAGCTTGGCGACATGGACCAGGCGACCGTCTTCAACGACGATCCCGGCGCCCAGGCAAAAGCCTTTGAAGCCCAGGGTTTCGAATGGCTGCACGTGGTTGACCTCAATGGTGCTTTCGCCGGTGAAAGCGTCAACGGCGCGGCCGTCGATGCCATCCTGGCATCGACGCAAAACCCGGTTCAGCTGGGCGGTGGGATCAGGACGCTCGATCATGTCGCAACCTGGCTTTCCAAAGGGATCACGCGGGTCATTCTTGGCACCGTCGCAGTGCGCGATCCCGATCTCGTCAAGGAAGCCTGCCGCATATTTCCGGGCAAGGTCGCCGTCGGCATCGACGCCAAGGGCGGTTATGTCGCCGTCGAGGGCTGGGCGGAAACCTCGGAGCTGACCGCGGGCGACCTGGCGAAACGGTTCGAGGATGCCGGCGTATCGGCGATCATTTATACCGACATCGACCGCGATGGCGTTCTGAAGGGTCTCAACATCCCCTCGACACTGGAGCTGGCCCGGTCCGTCTCCATTCCGGTGATTGCGTCCGGCGGTCTTGCGTCGATCGAGGACATCCATCGTCTGCTGGAACCCGACTGCGCCATTCTGGAAGGCGCCATTTCGGGCCGCGCGCTTTATGACGGACGGCTGGATCCGACGGAGGCGATGGATCTGATCGCTACTTCACGGAGGAAAGCATCGTGACCCTCAAGGCCCGTGTCATTCCCTGTCTCGATGTGAAGGACGGCCGTGTCGTCAAGGGCGTCAATTTCGTTGACCTGGTCGATGCCGGCGATCCGGTCGAGGCCGCCAAGGCCTATGACGCGGCCGGTGCCGACGAACTCTGTTTCCTGGATATCACGGCCAGTCATGAAGGCCGGGACACGATCTTCGATGTCGTCCGGCGCACGGCGGAAGCCTGTTTCATGCCGGTCACCGTTGGCGGCGGTGTCAGGACGGTTGAGGACATCCGCAAGCTTCTGATCGCCGGGGCCGACAAGGTGTCGATCAACACGGCAGCGGTCAAGAATCCAGATTTCGTTCGAGAGGCGGCGGAAAAATTCGGCGCGCAATGCATCGTCGTTTCCATTGACGCCAAGCAGGTCAATGCGCCCGGCGAGCCGGAGAAATTCGAGATTTTCACCCATGGCGGGCGCAATCCGACCGGCATCGATGCCGTCGAATTCGCCAGGAAAGTCGTCGAACTCGGCGCGGGAGAACTGCTTGTTACGTCCATGGACCGGGACGGCACCAAGGCGGGCTACAACATCGCGCTCACGCGGGCGATTGCAGATGCCGTGCCGGTGCCGGTGATCGCATCCGGCGGTGTCGGTACGCTCGATCACATGGTCGAGGGCGTGCGTGACGGACATGCAACGGCCGTTCTTGCGGCCTCGATCTTCCATTTCGGCGAATACACCATCCAGGAAACCAAGACCTACATGAACGATGCCGGTGTGCCGATGCGCCTGGACACATAGCCTTTGAAACGAGCTCTAGCCAAATGACCAAGTTCACACTGGACGATCTGGATGCCATAGTCGCAGCGCGCGCGAAAAGCGACGATGAAAAGTCCTATACGCGCAAGCTCGTGAACAAGGGCGTTGCCAAATGCGCCCAGAAACTTGGAGAAGAGGCGGTCGAGGCAGCGATTGCAGCGGTACAGCAGGATCGGGAAGAACTGACTTCGGAAGCCGCCGATGTGCTTTATCATTTGTTGGTGGTTCTGAATGTATCCAATGTTTCGTTGAGCGACGTCATGGCGGAACTGGCGAAGCGGACGGGACAGACGGGACTTGAAGAGAAGGCCTCACGGCCCCAGGACTAGGTGCCGGCCGCAAGGCAAGCGCAGCGGGAACTGCGAGACGATGGATCAGAAAGTCGCAACCGCACTGGACATGGATTTGTCCCCCTACCGGGTGTTCAGCGAGCGCCAATGGTCCCGGTTGCGCGCAGATCACCCGATGACACTCGACGAGCATGAGGTCGAACAGCTTCAGGGTCTCAATGCGCCTGTGTCCATGGAGCAGGTCGAAACCATCTATCTGCCGCTCTCCCGGTTGCTGGCCTTTTATGCGGAAGCGAAAATCAGCATTTACCAGGCAACGCAGAATTTTCTGGGTCACCGGGACGGCAAGACGCCGTTCATCATCGGTGTTGCAGGCTCGGTCTCCGTCGGCAAGTCCACGACATCGCGCGTGCTGCGAGAACTCCTGGCCAGGTGGCCCGCGAGTCCAAAGGTTGACCTGATCACGACGGACGGATTCCTATATCCCAATGCGATCCTCGAAGCCGAGGGTCTGATGAGCAAGAAGGGCTTTCCTGAAAGCTTCGACCGCCCCCGCCTGCTGAAATTCCTGTCCGATATCAAGGCAGGACAGCGCCATGTCCGGGCGCCCGTCTATTCGCATTTCTACTACGACGTCATGCCCGGCCACACGGTCAAGGTCGACAAACCGGACATCCTGATCGTGGAGGGACTCAACGTTCTTCAGACCCGGGAATTGCCCAAGGATGGACGCGCAGTGCCATTTGTCTCGGATTTCTTTGATTTCTCGGTCTATATCGACGCCGACGAGGGCCTGCTTCGCAAGTGGTATGTGGACCGCTTCATGCGCCTCAGGGAGACCGCATTCCGCGATCCCGGGTCCTACTTTCACAAATATTCGCGCATCAACGACGACGAGGCGGTCGAGACGGCGACGCGGATCTGGAACGACATCAACCTGATCAATCTGCGCGAAAACATCCTGCCGACGCGTCCGCGTGCCGATCTGATCCTGACCAAGAACGCCAGCCACCGGATCTCGAAGGTCGCCTTTCGCAAGGTTTGACGCCCGGACTTGCTGCAAGACCGCGTTGCCCGCGATTTCGGACATGAAAATACCCTCTCCCCTGGGAAGAGGGCATTTCGTTTTTCCGGACCGCTCTGTTAAGCGACGGAGCGCTTGCGGACTTCCTCAAGGAAGGTGGCAACCTGGTTGCGCAGCTGACCGGCATTGCCCTGCAGTTCCTGGGCGGAAAGGTCGACCTTTTCAGCCGTGTCGCGCGTATTCTCGGCGGCAGTTGCGACACTTTCGATATTGGTGGTCACATCGACAGTGCTTCTGGAAGCTTCCGTTGCATTGGTCGCGATTTCCTGGGTTGCGACACCCTGCTCGTCGACGGATGCGGCAATCGAGGACGCGATTTCGTTCATGTTGTTGATGATCTCGGTCACCGAGGAAATCGCGCTTGCCGCGTGACCGGTCTCTTCCTGGATGGCGGAAATCTGGCTCGAGATCTCTTCCGTTGCCTTGGATGTCTGGTTCGCCAGTTCCTTGACCTCGGCTGCAACGACGGCAAAGCCCTTGCCGGCTTCACCCGCGCGGGCCGCCTCGATCGTCGCGTTCAGCGCCAGCAGGTTGGTCTGCTCGGCAATGGCCTGAATGAGCGTGACCACCTCGCCGATCCGGCTTGCCGATTCCGACAGGCCGTTCATGCGCTGGTTGGTGGATTCAGCTTCACCGGCTGCCCTGGCGGCGATCTCGCTGGACGACTGCACCTGACGGCGGATTTCATTGACCGAAGCGGACAATTCCTCTGCGGCGGCCGCAACCGTCTCGACATTGTGCGAGGCCTGCGAAGACGCATTGGAAACGAGCCCGCTCTGTTCGGTTGTCTGCGCCGCGACACCGGTCATTGTCGAGGATGCAGACTGCAGGTTCTCGACAGAGCCGTCGATGACATTCAGCATATCCATGATCTGGCGGTCGAATTCACCGCTGAGATGCTGAATCTCGGTTCCCTTGCGGGCCGCATCTTCCTG
>JBCDEN010000240.1:0-6265 GCA_039179715.1 Pseudomonadota bacterium | reverse complement strand
GGCGGCCACTGCGCTTCTGAGCGAAACGCCCAAGCCGACGGATGAAGACATCGATACCGCCATGGATGGCAATGTCTGCCGCTGCGCCACCTATGCCCGTATCCGCAAGGCGATCCACCTTGCCGCCGACAAGATGGAGGCCTGATCCATGTTGCATCTTTTGCAAAAGCCGCTTGAGGCGGCCAAGCCGTCACGGCGTTCATTCCTGAAAGCGTCGGCCGGAACCGTCGGCGGTCTTGTGATCGCGATGCACCTGCCGCGCGCTGCCGAGGCCGCTGCCGGTGACGGCGCGTTCATCCAGCCATTCGTGCATATCCGCCCGGATAACACGGTTGTCGTTCTGTCCAAGCACCTGGACAAGGGGCAGGGGACAGCAACGGGTCTGACGACGCTCGTCGCCGACGAGCTCGACGCATCCTGGGAACAGGTCAGCGCCGAGCATGCACCTTCCAACCCGCAGGTCTATGCCAATACGCTGTTCGGTGTTCAGGGCACGGGCGGATCCACAGCCATGGCCAACTCCTTCATGCAGTACCGGCAGGCCGGCGCCGCTGCGAAGGCGATGATCGTCGCCGCCGCCGCACAGGAATGGGGCGTTCCGGCCGGTAAAATCACGGTGTCCAACGGTGTTGTCAGCCACGCGTCCGGCAAGTCGGCCACGCTTGGCGAGCTTGCAAGCCTGGCCGCAAAGCAGGATGTGCCCGCAGAGCCGGTGCTCAAGACGCCGGATCAATGGGTTTATATCGGCAAGTCTTTCCCGCGCGTTGACGTGAAGAACAAGACGGTCGGTGCTCCGAACACCTACACGATGGACTTTCAGCGGGATGACCTCCTCGTCGCCGTTGTGGCGCGCTCTCCCCGGTTCGGCGGCAAGCTCAAGTCGTTCGATGCGACCAGGGCCATGGCCGTTCCCGGTGTCGTCAACGTGTTGCAGATCCCGAACGGTGTAGCCGTTGTTGCCACGTCCACATGGCCGGCGATCTCGGCGCGCGACCTCCTGGACATCGAGTGGGACGACAGCGAAGCAGAAACCCGCTCGAGCGATGCCATGATGACGGAGCTGAAGGACATGACCGCCAAGCCCGGCGTGAAAGTCCGCGAGGATGGTGACGTGGACGCTGCCCTTGACGGATCCGCGCGGGTGATCGAAGCCGATTTCGAGTTCCCGTTCCTGGCCCACGGTGCCATGGAGCCACTTGATGCAGCGCTCCTTTATGATGGCGAAACCGCAGAACTCTGGCTCGGATCGCAGATCCAGACGATCGATCACAACGTGGCTGCGACAATCCTCGAGGTTCCGTTCGAAAAGGTGAAGATCAACACCTTGTGGGCGGGAGGCTCGTTCGGCCGTCGTGCGCAGGCGGACAGCCACCCTGTTGCGGAAGTCGCCTTCCTGGCAAAGGCCATGCTGGCAGCGGGCATGGACCCGGCTCCGGTCAAGATCGTGTGGACGCGCGAGGACGACATGGCCGGCGGCTACTACCGTCCGATGTCGGCCCACAAGATCAAGGTCGGTCTGGACGAAGACAACAACGTCACCGCGTTCAAGTACCACATCGCGGCCAAGTCGATCATCAAGGGCACGCCTTTCGAGGCCATGCTGATGAAAGACGGTGTCGATCACAACATGACCGAGGGCGCGCATGACACGACCTATGCGTTTCCGCTCATGAACATGGATCAGTCCTATCAGGAGACGCAGGTACCCGTCCTGTGGTGGCGGTCCGTTGGCCACACTCACACTGCCTATGTGATGGAAACCATGGTCGACCGCATCGCCAGGGAAGCGGGCAAGGATCCTGTTGCCTACCGTCTGGAACTTCTCAAGGACGATCCGCGCAAAGCGAATGTCCTGAAGCTCGCCGCCGAAAAGGCCGGATGGGACACGCCGGCTCCGGACGGACGCCACCGCGGTGTCGCCGTGCACAAGTCGTTTGGCTCCTATGTCGCCGAAGTGGCGGAAATCTCTTTCCGCGACGACGGGACGGTAAAGGTGGAGAAGGTGGTTGCGGCGGTTGATTGCGGTACGCCGATCAACCCGGACAACATCAAGGCGCAGGTCGAGGGTGGCATCGGCTACGGACTGGGCGCAATCCTGCGCAACCAGGTCACGCTCGCCGAGGGCGTTGTCGAAGAAACCAACTTCGACACGTATGAGCCGATCCGTATCTCCGACATGCCTGAGGTGGAGGTGCATATCGTTGCCTCCAACGAAGCCCCGACCGGCATCGGCGAACCGGGAACGCCCCCGATCGGACCCGCGGTTGCCAATGCCATTGCCGCAGGGAAGGGGGACTGGGTCACCAACCTGCCGCTGACAAAGGCGGGGCTGGTCTGACCGTTCGCGTCAAGCGACCAAAAATACGAAAGCCCGCCAAACCGGCGGGCTTTTTTTCCACGTTTACAGGTTCGTTATTGGATCCTGTATTCCTCCGGGACAAAGAACGTGAAGTCGCGGTCGGCCACGCCGAGGTGGCAATCGTGGCAATAGGCCATGAGGTGCGGATTGTCACCGGTCGTATCGCCGAAAATCGATCCGTCCGGAATCACCATGAAGTAGCGCCAGTCGGCGGTTTCCGGGTTTGTGCCCGCGGGCAGTTTTTCCATTCCAAACATCGCACCGGGGAAAACACGGCCGTCGCCCGTGACGGTGACGCTGTCCTTGGCGAGAACCGAGCCGACCGGCAGTTTTTCCCCGTCCTTCAGCACCGCATAGTTGACCGCGATGGCGTTGGCGTAATTGTTGACGTAGCGCTGGCCGTGGGTCGCGGAAACGAAGGGGGCGTCGTTAAAGATCTCCCAGGACTGGTAGTTGCCGATTTCATCCAGTTCCGATGTCGCGTAGAGCCCGGCCATGCGGGCCCTCAAGCCAGCGTAGATCTCACGGGCCTCGTCCTTGGTCAGTTCGGCCGGATCCTCGATCGCGATGTGGCTGTCGGACGATTCAGATTGCGCCAGTGCGTCCACGAGAACCGCAGACAGAATTAGCAGGACTACAAAAATCAAAACGGTTTTGCTCATAATGCACTTCCTTCACAAATATCGGCGTCAACGGCCCTTGCAGGTGAAGTGGTTGCTTCCAATGGTAATACATGCGTCTCGCAAAGACTTGAAAGAAATGAGGGGTTTCACCGCCTTGTGTGTCGTCGTTATCGGATCTGTGCCGTTTCAGCCGCTTCGTTGCACAGCTGAAGACAGTTGACGGCCTTTGCCGGCGCGCGGCAATCGGCAAAACTGCGATGGGGCGCGCATGCGACGGGAATGGTAGCGGTCCAGACGCTCCATTTCGCCAAAGACGGGCGGATATCGCGGAATGATCAGGAAGCGGCGAGCGCTTCACGGTCTTTCTTGCGCAAGCGTTCGGACGCCGATTTGAGCTGTCCGCACGCGGCGAAGATATCACGCCCGCGCGGCGTGCGGATGGGCGATGCATATCCGGCGCGGTTGACGATATCGGCGAATTCCTCGATGCGCTCCCAGTCCGAGCATTCATACTCGGAGCCCGGCCACGGGTTGAACGGGATGAGGTTGATCTTCGCCGGAATGCCCTTGAGCAGGCGGACAAGCTCCAGGGCGTCCTGGTTGCTGTCGTTGACACCCTTCAGCATGACGTACTCAAACGTGATCCGCTTGGCGTTGGAAAGCCCAGGATAGTTGCGGCAGGCGTCCAGAAGCGCCTCGATGTTCCATTTCCTGTTGATCGGAACCAGAACATCGCGAAGGTCATCGCGGACGGCGTGGAGCGATATTGCCAGCATGCAGCCGATCTCGTCTCCGGTGCGGAAAATTTCCGGCACGACGCCCGATGTCGACAGGGTGATGCGGCGCTTGGACAGCGACAGGCCGTCGCCGTCGGAGGCGATCAGGAGGGCCTTCTTGACACTGTCGAAATTGTAGAGCGGTTCGCCCATTCCCATCATGACGATATTGGAAATGAGGCGGCCTTCGCTCGGAACGATGGCCCCCTGGGGCGTATCGGCATCGGGAAAGTCGCCAAGGCGGTCACGGGCCATCAGGACCTGCGAGAGAATTTCCTCGGACGTGAGATTGCGGACCAGCTTCTGCGTACCGGTGTGGCAGAAAGTGCATGTCAGCGTGCAGCCGACCTGGGAGGAAACGCAAAGCGTGCCGCGACCCTCTTCGGGAATATAGACGGTTTCGACTTCAACCGGTCGTCCGGCCCCGCGCGGCGGGAACCGAAACAGCCACTTGCGTGTGCCGTCGACCGAAATCTGTTCGGAAACGATCTCCGGCCGGGCGATGGTAAACGTCTCGTCGAGCTTGCGGCGCAGGTCCTTGGCAATATTCGTCATATCGGCAAAGTCCGACACGCCGCGCACATAGAGCCAGTGCCACAGCTGGGAGGCGCGCATGCGCCATTGCTTCTGCGGTACGCCGATTGTGCCAAGCGCTTCGCCGAGTTCCTCGCGCGAAAGACCCACGAGTGTCGGTTTTTCCTCACCGGGCAAGGGGTGTACTGTCGTCGCAGTCATTGTCGGCGCGTTCGGATTGTCCCGTGCGATGTCGAGCGTCAATGCCATGTTGTGGTCCGTTTCGCGTCCGGCGCTCTTCACTGCGTTGCTGCGTGCAACCGCGTCGCCCGGACCGCCTGCATCGGCAGGCCCTGTTTTGAACGCTTCCAAAACCACAGATGGACTGAAAAATCAAGGTGCCGGGCATTCCCGGCGTCACGCATGCGCAGAGCCCGGCCGGAACATCCGGCCGGGTCACTCGCGAACAGGTGACGTTACGGTATTAGCGGCAGGCCTGCGCAGCCGTATCGATGGCCGCCGTGACGCCGGACAGCGAAAACTTGTAGGTCGTCCGGGTTCCGCGGCTCGATTCGCCGTTGACTGTCATTTCGCGGCCCGCCTTCATCGCGGCAACGAGCTGGGTTTCGGTTGCCGCGTTCTCGACCCAGGCCCCGTCGTTGTTGGTGAAAAGCGTAAAGGCCTTGCCGTCAACGTCGACGTTGACGGAAGACTTGTCCTTGAACGGATATCCGACAACGAGGCTCGGTTCGGACGAAACACCTTCCGCGGGGCGCGACGTCACGAAGAAAAAGACCTCACCGTGATTCCGGTCGCCCGGTAGCATAGTGGTCGGCTTCGTGAGCGCGTAGCAAACCTTGCCGCCACCGCTTGGCGTCGTGTACGCAGCCCAGTCCTTGTGTTGCTTCAAAAGCGTCGGGGTCTGCGCGAAAGCTGCTGCACTTGAAACGGCCAGGCCTGCGAGGGCCAGTACCAGCGATTTTGCTTTCATCATCTCCACACCATCTGGCTATGAGTTTTCGTCAAATTTGATGCAATTGCCGTCTGTCTTATAAACCTAGCTTTAATGATAACTTAAAGCTGGTTACGAAAGGGTTGAAGCCTTGGACTTGCAATTGCGGGTTTTTGACTTTCCTGCCGATTGAATTCGATTATTCCTGTTTCCCCTATTGGCTCTTGCGGTTAATCGCGGCAACAGTGTGGCAGAAACACCTGAACCCTCTTTCGAAAAGTTTCGAACCTGCTAAAGAATAGGGTTGGACAGGGAGCATGACGGCTTTTGGTGCAAGCGCAGTATTTTTCAGAATTGATCGTCAAGGTCGCGGCTGACCGCGACAAGAACGCCTTTGTTGAATTGTTTGATCATTTTGCCCCGCGACTGAAGGGCTATCTGATGAAACAAGGCGCGGACGCGGCGGTGGCGGAGGAGATTGCGCAGGACGTCATGGTCACGCTCTGGCGCAAGGCCGATCTGTTCGATCCACGAAAATCGTCCGCGAGCACCTGGCTGTTTCGCGTGGCGCGCAACCGGCGCATTGACCGTCTGCGGCGGCAAAAGACCGCAGACCTGGATCCGGAAGAACCCGCTCTCCAGCCGGCACCGCTTCCCGATGTCTCCGAAGAGATGGATGCACGGCTTCGGGAAGAGCGGGTGAGGGAAGCAATCACCAAGCTGCCGGAAGAACAGATGGAAGTCGTCAGGCTGGCGTTTTTCCTCGGCCAGTCTCACAGCGAGATTTCCGAGACGACCGGTCTGCCGCTGGGAACGGTCAAGTCGCGCATCCGCCTTGCCTTCGGCAGGCTGCGTCAACTGATCGAGGCCGACGAGGCGGTTGATGTGGACTAGGGTGCTGACCCTATGGTACGGACCCGTAAATTAAGCCATTTTGCCGTCCTTCGGACTTGGCCGTTTCGGCCATCTGCCGCGTCGCGAAATGCTTGAAAATGAACCACATTTACTGAGCACTCGCTCCTCGCATTTGGTCAAAACGATC
>JBCDEN010000263.1:0-6095 GCA_039179715.1 Pseudomonadota bacterium | reverse complement strand
GTTCGGCAACACCGACCTTCGCCAGCATCCTGTGGGCAGCTGTTGAGGACATTTGAGGATGAATGATGAGGAGATTGTCGATCGCCGTCCGCCACGGCAGCAGCGTTGGCTCCTGAAACACGAACGCCATCTGATCGGGACGCCGGATCGTGCCTACGTAAGTCCGGTCCAGGCCTGCGATCAGGCGAAGCAATGTGGATTTGCCGATGCCGGATTTTCCCAGGATGGCAATGCACTCGCCCTTGGACACTTCGAATGATACGTCTTTCAAAATGCGCACGGCACCGAAATTCTTGGACCTTACGTCGACAGTGATCATGCCTGCCTCCAGGCTCTGACCCTGTTTTCGGCGGGCTGCACCAGGAGCCACTCGACGGCAAGCATGAAAACAATGAAGCTCAGCGAATAGACGAGGACCATCGCAACGTCGAAAAGCTGGAAATAGAGGTGGATCTGGAAGCCTATGCCGTTGGAGCGGCCCAGAAACTCGACAACGAGAACCACCTTCCATATGACCGCCAGCCCGGAACGGGCCGCGCCGGCAATGTAAGGTGCGAGCTGCGGCAGGACAAAATGCTGCAAAGACGCCGCGCGTCTCACTCTGTAGACGTGCGCCATGGCCTTCAAGTCCGGATCGAGTGCCCGCGCACCTTCCCGAATGACCGTCGCAACGCCCGGTATCTTGTTGAGAGCGACGGCGGCGATGGCGGCGACGTCGTTCCGCCCGATCCAGAGGTAACACAACACGACCAGGACCAGCGCCGGCAGATTCAGGAAAACGACCAGCCAGGGGTCAAGCCAGCGATCAATCTCCGGGTAGGTGCCCATGACCAGTCCCAGACACACGCCGACCGTCATGGCAATGCAGAACGCTGCGATCACCCGGAGGATTGTCGCCGACATGTGCCTGAAGAGTTCGCCTGTCCTTGCTTCCTCCAGGAGCGGGGCCACAAGATCGGCAGGCGATGGAAGAACGGTGGGATCGCCGCTGATCGCCGCAAGCAGGAACCAGGAGGTCAGGAAGGCAACCAGGGACACAAGGCGGACAACGGAGACCGGCACCTGACGTTACTCGAGTTCGACGAAAAGACCGGCGGGAAGCTCACTTGCCTTGCCGACGAGCTTGTCTCCGCCAAGGCGCGACATGAGCAGGAAGAACGTGGCCGCGCTGTCTTCGCTGACATTGCCCGGTGCCGGGATGCCGGCCCTGAAGTCGCGGCGAAGGACTTCGAACTGCGCATCCGTCTTTGCATTCATGCGCGGTCGCAATGGCTCCCACGCCGTATCATCGGTGGCAAGCAGGTCTTTCGCCTTGCGGGACGCGTTGTAAAAGGCCCGGGCAATCGAAGGGTGCTGTTGAAGGTAGCTTTCCTTCAGGACATCCCAGCAGCGGGATGTCCGCATCCAGTCCAAGCGACGTCGCGGCTGTTTCGACGGAGATCAGCTCGCGCATACCGGACGCTTTCATCTTGGCAAGAAAGTGCCAGAAATTGATCGCACCGGCCGTTTCGCCCTGCAACGCGGTCTTGAAAATGAGCGGAGGTGCGCCGAAGACCTGTTCGGTTTCTGCTGCAAGGTCAATGCCGTATTCATTTTGGGCGTACGCCTGAAGGATCAGCCAGCTCTTGTCGACAGGTCCGCCCGCAATCCCGATTTTCCCTCCCTTGAGATCAGCCAGTGTTTGCGCCGAGCTGTCTGCCGGCACCACCAGCCCGCCCACGGCCCTGGAATACGGGATGAAAACATAATCCTTGCCGGCGGCACGCTGACGGGCAACCCAGATCCAGTCGGCAACGGCAATATCCGCCTCTCCCCCTTCAAGTGCGACGCGCGTTGCACCATTGTCCGCGAAGGGCTGAACAACCAGTTCAAAACCGAACTCGGTGTCGAAGCCGTTGCGCTTGATCGTATCCAGTTCCCAGTTGACCGTGCCGATTTTCAGGACGGCTGCACGCACAGCCGGCCGGTCCGAGGCGACCACTTCGCCTGAAAGCATGGCCCAGATTGCACAACCGGTGATAAAGAGTGCAAGACACTCAAGGGCACGCCGGACCGGTCGTCCATATCTCGGTGAAAACGACGCACTCGCCGCATCGCTCATTCGGCACATGATGGTTCTCCCGGTTTCCGCGTAAACGGCCTTAGCGCTCAGTCGGGCGCGACAACCACGCCCCATGGCTGCTGCCCGACCTGGATGGACTTGACCGCTTCCTGTTTCGCAACGTCTATAACGGTGATGTCGTTGGAATTCCCGTTCGTGGTCAGCAGATACTTTTCGTCCGGGGTAAAGGCGAGCTGCCAGACGCGCTGTCCGACAAGGATATAGCGAACGACCTCATTGCTGCCTGTATCGATGACCGCAACGCGGTTGGCGGGCCCGAGGGCAACAAACAGCCATTTGTTGTCCTCCGTGATCCGCATGCCGACAGGCTGAAGCCATTCCGGCTGCACACCGGAGACGTCAAATCCGATTTTTCCAGTGAGTTCGGGACCGGTTTCGCCCAGCATGTCGATCACCGAAACCGTGCCGCCGATCTCCGAACTGACGTAAAGCGTTTTGCCGTCATTGGTGAAACGCGCGTAGCGCGGCCGCTGATCGACCAGGATGTTTTGCTTGATCTGGTAGTCTTCGGTCGCGATAAAATGGGCCATGTTTGTCGTTTCAGACGTATTGACGACAAAGCGGACATCCGGGCTGATCGCCATCCCTTCAGGTTCAACGCCAACGGGAACTTCCGCAACGATCGTTCTCTTTTCGGTATCCACCACGGTGACCAGATTGTCGTCCTCGTTGGAGACGTAGAGTTTGCTTCCGTCCGGGCTGATCACGAACAGTTCCGGATCGGGTCCGGACGGCAAGGACCACAAGAAGCCGTATGTGTCGGCGTCAAAGACCTTGATCGTGTCGTCATCGGACGCGCACACATAAAGATGCTTGCCGTCCGGACTGATGCCGATGCCTCTTGGCCTGTTGCCGGCCGGAAACTCGGTGATCTGGTCCCAGGTTTCGCTGTCGATGACCGTGACCGTGTTGCCCTTTTCATTGCTTACATAGATCTTGCTGGCGAATGCGGAAGGAACCAGAAACGCGCTTGGTGACAGAAGAAAGAATCCAGCGAGCAGCAAGATTTTTCCTAGCGGTGACGGGTTTGTAAGCATCGCTTGCTTCCTCGCTTCGTGTCAGTTGCCAAAGGCCGAACAGGCGCTTTCCGGTTCATCAATACCAAGGCTGTCCAAAGGAGAGCGGTGATGCAGAAAGCCTTCCTGGGGTGAAACGCTGACCGTGATCTTGCTGTCCGTGAGAAGCACGGGTTGCCGAAGCTGTCCGTTCCACGGCCGGAAGGTAACCTTCTGGCCCTTGAACGCGGCCAACTCAAAGGCGTCGCTCAGGATGTAGTCGCGAAGCACCGCTGTATCGTTGCTGGATGACCGTGTGACGGCTTCTCCGATCACGCGGAAAGCGACCCAGACATTGTAGTCTTCGGGACGCACATACCTGCCGTTTTGCTTCTCGAACCGCCTTTGAAACTGCGTTGCCCCCCAGGCCTCATGAGCTGCGTGAAAGCTCACAGGGCGCAGGCCTCCAGAGCCGGCGACCGGCCGCGGCGTCCAGGCATGAAACGGCAGATAAAGCGCAAACACATCGCTTTCGTCGACGGCGACAACCACATTGTGATCCCTGGCTTCCTGAGTGAATACGGGGATCTGACGCTGCACCAGAACATGACCGCTGTCCGACCGGCGGGAGCCGCCGGTATCCTCGAAGATGCGTTCTTCAACAATTTCGGCACCGAATTTCGCTGCAGAGCGCCGATAGGCGTCGGCAAGCCGCAGATCGTCGGGATTGGATCCCGAGATCAGTAGCCAGCGGGTCCATCTTTTCCAGACCAGAAACTGCGCCAGCGCATCAGCGAGCATCGCGCGGCTGGGTGCCACATGCAGCAGGTTGGACCTGCAGCCCTCTCCTCTGAGCACGACATCCGGCGCTGCGGCATTGAAAACGAGCACGTCGGGACCGGCCGCGTCCGCCACTTTCAGCACGTCGTCGCCCCGGCCGAGAACGACGATCATCCTGGTCCCGGTCGCGATCAGGTCCGCTGCGTTCTTTTCCAGCTGCTCCGGTGGCGTGGCCCGGGTTTCAAAGGAGAAACTGTGGCCGAGAAACGATCCAGTGGTCGCGTTGTCCTGATTTCCGAGCGATGCTCCGGCAAAGCCCAGATTATCGGGTTTTCTGTCGAAACGGGAAACGGGTGCAAGGACAGGATGGTCGACGCGGATCACGCCGACATTGATATCCAATGCCAAGGCGGAGTTGTTGTTTGCGGCCCCAAGTAATCCGACTGCACTACAAAGGCAGAAGGAGGCAGCTACAATCAAAGAGCGTATCATGAACATGTCCGATCCGTGCTTTGACTGATTTTGCCAAAGAAGATCGCACAGCAAAATCGAGACTTTAGGATCGATTGTCGTGCAGTTTTGACACCGTAAGCTGATCAGATGAAACAGATCATCACAGCCTTGGCGTGCATGACGATCATGTCGTCAGCATTCGCAGAGGACCTTCGGCCGGGCGCAAGGGTTGCCTTTCTCGGGCTCGGGTTCGTGGATCTGTCCACGGAGGGCGCCTACAACGGTGTGCGGCCTGACGAAACCGAAAGGCTGGCGATGGTCGAGCGGCTGGTTGAGCAAAGGTTCCTGGATGAGGGCCTGCTGCTTGTCGACCTCGCGCCTATCGAGAACAAACTTGCGAACATTTCCAATCCGGGTCAATGCTACGGCTGTGACATACGGTTCGGCAGCACGCTCGGAGCCGACTATGTCGTGGTTGGGGCCGTCCACAAGATCTCGAACCTGATCGTTTCGATGAACCTGTTCGTACGCGATGTCCGCAATGGCGAAACCGTGCGTGCCAAGGCGGTCGATGTCAGATCGAACACGGATCGCTCCTGGCGGCGTGGCATGAACTACATTCTGGAAAACGGCGTCTTTCACAATTAGGGCCAGATATTGCCGCCACACCTTCCATAACCGTTTACTTTGGCCGCTGTTCCGGCTCAATCCGCTCCAGCCGATAGCCCGCGGTACGCCAGCCATCGGTGCCTTCCGGATACCATTGAATGTCCGTATACCCGTACTCGATCGCCCGTTTCGCGGCATTCCAGGACATCCAGCAGTCCGCTCGGCAAAAAATCACGACCGGTTCTGACTTGTCGCCCGCCGTTACCTTCTCCAGCCCCTGTCTGAAATAGTCCGCGTCCACATCAGGGATCGTCTGATACCCCACGTTCGGCAGCCAGATGCTGCCCGGAATGCTGTCTCTCGGCTTGTCGCGCCACACTGTACCTTCAGGAAGCTTGGCGGGTTTGGGCAGCCGCGGCAGCACGTCGACAAAGCGTGCCTCACCGCTTTCCCAAATCCGATGCGCCGTCTCTGTCGTCACAACCGCGGCACCTGCCAAAGTGTCCGGCACAGGTGCGCGATAGGGCTTGCCGCGATATCCCTCCGGTTCCGGAACGTCCTGAGCTGATAGAGGGCCGGCAAGAACAACCATGGCAAGAGCTGCCAGGCCGATAAGCAGACCGCCGCCTCGCCTTCGAGACTCTGCGAAATTCATGTCAGTCTCCCCCCATGATTTCCGTGCCCATGTCATCGAGCAGTGGCACACCGGCGTTGAGGAGGATGGCGTTTATTTCTTTGCTGTTTCTGCGAATGAGCGAGTTGAGCTTGCGTTGCCAGACCTTCTCACCCGGTCGCACGCCCATCGTGATCCGGAAAAACAGGCGTGGCGGATGATCTTCGCGCAAGAGCGGCGTGATCTGAAATTCGGGAAACTCGGACTTGACCAGAGGCCCTCCGATCGGGCCCCAAAGGATGGCCGCGTCAATGGTCCCGGCTCTCAGGTCCTGGAGCATGTCGATTGCCGGGGATTGGACCCGCCGGTCGACAAACAGGTGATACGGTTTCGCCATCGCGATCAGGCCGTTTCTTGCAAGGTGCGATGCCGGCGGCGAACCTGCCACAATCCCGAGCCGCTTCCCGTCAAGCATCTCGTCGGAAAGCGTTTTGACGCCCGATAGGCTGCCGTCTTTCGGCAC
>JBCDEN010000805.1:0-1949 GCA_039179715.1 Pseudomonadota bacterium | reverse complement strand
TGTCCGGACTGGGGGGAGAAGACGGCCGTTACGGCTTCGATGGCTATCTGCGCAAGCAGACGGCCTACCTGAATTGGGGTTAGCGCCTCAAGCTCTTGCGGCCGGGGGGATTCTGGTCGCACCATAGTGGAGGAAATGATGAAACGTACTCTCTTGCTCGCTACTGCGATTGCTTTTGGCGCAGTGACTTCAATCGCGTCGGCTGCCGGGCTGCCGCCGCTTGAGCAGAAAGACCGCTACAAGGTCGGTTTTGCGCAGATGGAATCCAACAATCCCTGGCGGATCGCCGAAACCAAATCGTTCCACGACACGGCCGAAAGCTGCGGCTGGGATCTGATCGCGACCGATGCTGCCGGTTCCGCGGCCAAGCAGGTTGCCGATGTCGACAGCATGATCGCGCAGGGCATCGACGTGCTGTTCCTGCCGCCGCGCGAAGAAAAGCCGCTCATTCCTGCGGTGAAGAAGGCAAAGGCTGCCGGCATTCCGACGTTCCTGGTCGACCGCTCAGTCGACCCGAACGCGGCAAAGCCTGGTGAGGATTTTGTTGCTTTCCTTGGCTCCGACTTCATCGACCAGGGCAAACGTGTTGCGGAATGGACCATCGAAAACTTCAAGGGCGACAAGGGCATCATCGTCCAGCTGGAGGGAACCACGGGCTCCTCCCCGGCCAATGACCGCAAGAGCGGTTTCGACGACCGCATCGTTCAGGACGAGCGTTTTGAAATCGTTGCATCCCAGTCAGGCGACTTTGCCCGCGACCTCGGCCGTCAGGTCATGGAAACGCTTCTGCAGGCGCATCCGGACGTCAACATCGTCTATGCACATAACGACGAAATGGCGATCGGCGCCATCCAGGCTCTCGAACTTGCCGGACGCAAGCCGGGCGAAGACGTTCTCGTCGTCTCCATTGACGGAACGCGCGACGCGCTGCAGGCCATCATCGACGGCAAGATGGGTGTCACGGTTGAAAGCTCGCCGTTCTTCGGACCGCTTGCCTGTGAAACCATGAAACGCTACGCCGCCGGCGAGACCATCGAACCATGGGTACAGGTGAAGGACCGGATCTTCACGGCCGACAACGCCGCGAAGCATATCGACGAAGCCTACTAAGACACGACGACCGGCCGGGAGGGGATGCCCTTCCGGTCCTTTTCTCCCAGATCAACGGCTGTTCGACCGGCACCGGTTGAACAGCCCCCCGTTGATCGGTTCTGAAGTGATCGAGCATCCATGTGCGCTCATTCGGTCGCGCGATGTTCTCATGCTGACAGGAGCCGGTATGGCACCTCTGCTCACCATGGCCGGGATCAAGAAACACTTCGGCGGCGTTCCCGCTCTTCGAAGTGCGTCTCTTGAGGTCGAACCCGGCGAAGTCCATGCACTCATCGGCCAGAATGGTGCCGGAAAATCGACGCTCATCAAGATCCTGACGGGCCTTTACCGCCGCGACGAGGGCACAGTCGACTTCGCTGGAGAACCCAGCCAAGTCGCGTCACCGCGCGAAGCTCAAAATGCCGGGATCGCCACGATCTACCAGGAGCTGAACCTGGTGCCGCTGCGCTCGGTCAGCGAAAATGTGGTGATGGGACAGGAGCCACGGTCCTTCGGCTTCATGATCAACTGGCCCGAAGCCCACCGGCGCACGCGCGAAATTCTGGCGCGGTTCGGCATCGAGATAGACGTGACCGCTCCGCTCGGGAGTTATTCCACGGCGATCCAGCAACTTGTCGCGATTGCCCGCGCGGTCTCCATGGACGCGAAACTCGTCATCATGGACGAGCCGACCTCTTCGCTGGACAGTTCGGAAGTGGAAATCCTGTTTGGTGTCGTGCGCGAGCTGAAATCGTCGGGTGTCTCGGTTCTGTACGTCTCCCACTTTCTTGATGAACTGTTCCAGATCTGCGACCGCGTCACGATCATGCGTGACGGCCAGACGGTCGGCTGCCAGT
>JBCDEN010000107.1:0-8724 GCA_039179715.1 Pseudomonadota bacterium | reverse complement strand
CCGACACACGGGCCTATATCGGCGTTCCGTGCCGCCGGCACCGCGAGAAGCTCCACGCTCTGTCCGGCCCGCGGCATGATCGCCGGGCTCAATCAATTGGTGAGTTTTTGTCATCCCTTCCGGCGTTGCAACCTTGTTGACCTCAACCGGGTCGTTTGCAAGACTGCGCCCATAAGAATGGGAGGAAAGTATGAAATCACTTGCCTGGGCCCTCGGCGCAGCCATTGCGTTTGGCCTTTCTACCGGTGCCGCATTCGCAGCGGACACGACTTTGCGTATTTCGCTGCAATTGCCGCTGAAGAGCCATCTCGGCCAGAACCTTGTCCTGTTCAAGGAAGAGGTTGAAAAGAACTCAAATGGCGACATTGCCGTCGAAATCTACGATTCCGCGCAGCTCTACAAGGACAAGGAAGTGCCCGCAGCGGTGGGGTCCGGCGCCATTGAAATGGGCGTTGCCTCGCTGACGCGCTATGTCGGTGATATTCCCGCGGTCGACATTTTCTACCAGCCATTCCTGTTTGACACCGAAGACAAGGTTCGCGCGGCGGTCGCGCCCGGGTCACCGGTACGCGCGCCCCTCGACGAGGCCATCAAGGACACCGGATCAACCGTGCTCTGGTGGCAGGCCTATGGCGGCGCGATCATGCTGTCTCAGGATGGACCGCTGAAAACGCCGGACGACATGAAGGGCAAGAAGGTCCGCGTGTTCGGCAAGACGCTTGGCGATTTTGTATCGTCAGCAGGCGGCGCGCCGACGCTGATTTCCGGGTCCGAGCAGTATCTCGCCTATCAGCGCGGCACGGTCGACATCGGCATGACCGGGGTTTCGGGCGTCAAATCGAGAAAGCTCTGGGAAGTCATGGACACGATTTCCGTGACCAACCATGCAGATATCGAGTTCATTGTCGTCGTAAATTCCGATTTCTGGAATGGACTGCCGGAAGAGCAGAAGGCCGTCATTCAGGCAGCGGCGATCAAGGCGGAAAACGACGTGCGCAATCGCATGGCTGAAATCGAAGCGGCCGCTTACGCCGCGGCCGAGGAAAACGGCATGACCGTCTACAGGCCGACCGCTGAGGAAATCGCGGCATGGAAGGCCGTCAGCCAGCCGGTTTACGATACCTATTCGGAAAAAGCCGGAGATCTGGGCAAGACCGTGATGGACGCGGCAAAGGGTCTTTAAGCCCAATCGAGTTTGGATGCGCGGCCGTATCCGGCGGCGGCGCATCCGGAACATCCGGCCTTCCGCCTCCTGAGATCGCCAAGGGATTCGGGGGCGCATCCGTTGCCGTCTTGATCCTTCCCGCCAACAAAGATTGCATGTGAACCGATGAAAGCATTCCATGCTGTCCTGCAGTTTCTTGCAGGGGCCGCAGCGTTTCTGTTCATTCTTGCAGGGTGCATGCTGACCTACGAGGTCACCGCCCGCTACCTGTTCGTTGCGCCGACAATCTGGGCGGCGGAGTTGTCGCAGCTCTGCCTGATCTGGGGCAGCATGGTCGGGATGCCGTGGCTCCTGAAAACCAACCAGCACATTGCGGTTGACGCGGTTACCGAACGGCTCGGGAAATCGACCCAACGGCTGTGCCGCGTTCTGGCGATGACCGCGATCGCGCTTTTCAGTGCGGTGGTTGCCTGGAAAGGCGGCGAAATCTTTTACGATTCTTTCGAGCGTGGCCGTACCACCGGCTCCATGCTCGACTTGCCGACCTGGGTCTCGGAACTCGCCATTCCGGTCGGCTTTGCGCTTGTTTTCGTGCAGGCGCTGATTGAACTTGGCGAGGCGGTTGCGCGTCCGGCCCCGAGCGGCGGACACGCCTCATGACGACAGTCCTGATCCTGGTTGCGCTGTTTGCGCTGTTGCTCATTCGCGTACCTGTCGCCTTCACCCTCGGCGGCCTCGGCCTGGCCCTGCTGCTTTTCGGTGGCTTCTCGCCCTTGATGGCGCCGCAGGCAATCCTCTCCACACTGGACGGGTTCATTCTTCTTGCTGTGCCCCTTTTCCTGCTGATGTCGAACATCCTTTTGAAGGGCGGCGTCGGGAAAGACCTTTTTGCCGCTGTGCATGCCTGGGTGGGGCACTGGCCGGGCGGTCTTGCGGTCGCGACGATCATTTCCTGCGGGATTTTTGCCGCCATTTCCGGCTCTTCGGTTGCGACGGCCGCGACGATCGGGACGGTCGCGATCCCGGAAATGATCAGCCGGGGCTATGAACGGCGATTCGTTTACGGCCTGCTTGCTGCCGGCGGGACGCTCGGGATATTGATCCCGCCGTCGATCCCGATGATCGTCTACGGCTTCGTGACCGAGCAGTCCGTCATCTCGCTGTTTCTCGCGGGGATCGGGCCGGGCATCCTCCTGGTGGCGTTCTTCATTGCATTCGCGATGATCCATGCGCGATGGTTCGGCGGCCACACGGCCGAAACCGCGGCCAGCATGGAAGACCGGTTCTGGAGTTCACTGCGCGCACTTCCTTCCGTCGTGCTGGCGGCTTTTGTCATCGGCGTCATCTATACCGGTATCGCAACGCCGACCGAGGCGGCGGCCATCGGATTTGCAGTTGCGCTTGTCATTACCGGCCTCGTCCTGAGAACGCTGACCTGGCAGGGTTTCAAGGAAGCTGCCTATGACTCCATGGTGACGACCGTCGCGATCCTCCTGATCGTTGCCGGCGCGAAAGTGTTCGGCAAGGCGATCACGCTCTACCGTATCCCCCAGGAAATCTCGATGTTCATCGGTCAGAACATCGATACGCCGCTGGCGTTCATCCTGGTGGTCTCGGTGGTGCTCCTGATCATGGGGCTCGTGTTCGAGGCGCTGTCCATGGTGCTGATCATGACGCCGGTTCTGCTGCCGGCGGCCATGGCGCTGGGCTTCGATCCAATCTGGTTCGGTGTCTACATGGTGGTGATGGTCGAGTGCGCCCTGATCACGCCGCCGGTCGGGCTCAATCTCTACGTGATCCAGTCGGTTGCGAAATCCAGCCTGTCCGATGTGTCGCGCGGAGTCCTGCCATTTCTGGCGCTGATGCTGCTTTCGGTCATAATCCTTTATGTATGGACCGATCTTGCGCTTTATATCCCCTTCAAACTCTGACTTGCTTTCACGAGGTGAGAATGCCGTCCCAGGCCGACAAACTCAGACACCTGCTTGACGCAGACAAATTGCATGTCATGCCGTGCTGCTTCGATGCGCTTTCGGCCAAGCTGATCGAGCAGGCGGATTTCGACCTGACCTTCATGTCTGGATTTGCGGCGTCCGCGTCCCGGATCGGTCAGCCGGATCTGGGTCTCATGTCCTATGGCGAGGTTCTCGATCATGTCGGCAACATCACCAATGTTGTCGATTTTCCGCTCATCGCCGATGGTGATACGGGATACGGCAATGCCATGAATGTGCGCCGGACGGTTGCCGGGTTTGCCAAGGCGGGCGCGGCCGCGATCATGATCGAAGATCAGCTGTCGCCCAAGCGGTGCGGCCACACGCCCGGAAAGGCGGTTGTTCCGCGCGAGGAAGCCTTTGACCGGATCCGCGCGGCCAACGATGCCCGGGAAGCCGGTGCGGACATTCTCATCCTGGCACGCACGGATGCGCGGCACGAACACGGCCTGGGCGAAGCCATTGACCGGGCCGCGCGCTTCAAGGAGCTGGGTGCGGATATTCTTTTCGTCGAAGCACCCAAGACCGTCGCCGAAATGGAGACGATCTGCCGGGAGCTGCCGGGGCCGAAAATGGCGAATATCGTTGAAGGCGGAGAAACGCCGGACCTGTCGCACAAGGAGCTTGAGGATATCGGATTCGCCATTGCAGCCTACCCGCTTACGCTCATGGCCAGCGCCATGAAGGCGATGACGGAAACGCTGGCAAAAATGAAAACCGATTCCGACCGCGCGCCGCTGTTGATGGACTTTACCGAACTCAGGGACCGGATCGGGTTCAATGACTATTATGAAACGTCGTCGCGCTACGAGACATCGAAGCGGGACTGAAGCCGGTTGCCCTGACAGCGCCTCGCAGGAAACTTGACTCTTTCCACGCGGTGAGGCATAGACCCGCCAACTCCATATGAGTGAGCGAAAATCAGATCAGCCGACCGGGACCCGCAAAGGTGTAAAGAGATCCCGGAGGTTAACACCCGACAGCGCGATGCGCCCTCGGGTGCCAAACTGCTTTGCGAATGGCACGACGGTTGGATCTGAGTTTCGGTTGACCATATGGTTCGGGAGACATCCCGAAACCGATGACCTAAGGACCCTTTGATGTTTGAAAGCCTGTCCGATCGACTAAGCGGAATTTTCGACAAGCTCACCGGCCGGGGTGCGCTGTCGGAAAACGACGTCAACGAAGCGATGCGCGAAATCAGGCGTGCGTTGATCGAAGCCGACGTCGCGCTGCCGATCGTACGCTCCTTCACGGACAAGGTCCGGAACAGGGCCGTTGGCGCCGAAGTCGTCAAGTCGGTCACACCGGGTCAGATGGTCGTCAAGATCGTTCATGACCAGCTTGTCGAAATGCTCGGTGCCGAGGCGCAGCCGATCGATCTGAATGCCCCGGCGCCGGTGGCGATCATGATGGTCGGTCTGCAGGGCTCGGGCAAGACAACGACCACCGCCAAGATTGCCCGCCGCTTCACCCAGCGCGACAAGCGCAAGGTGCTGATGGCCTCGCTCGATACACGCCGTCCGGCGGCGCAGGAACAGCTCAAGGTTCTCGGTGAGCAGAACGAGATCGATACGCTGCCGATCATCGATGGACAGGGTCCGGTCGAAATTGCCAACCGTGCCATGTCTGCCGCCAAGCTCGGCGGATACGACCTCGTCCTGCTGGATACCGCCGGACGCATTCATATCGACGAGCCGCTCATGATCGAGATGGCGGACGTCAAGGCGGCTGCGCAGCCGCACGAGATCCTGCTTGTCGCCGACAGCCTGACCGGTCAGGACGCTGTCAACCTGGCGCAGAGCTTTGACGAGCGCGTCGGCATCAGTGGCATCGTTCTGACGAGGATGGACGGCGACGGCCGCGGCGGTGCGGCCCTGTCGATGCAGGCCGTCACCGGCAAGCCGGTAAAACTGATCGGTACCGGTGAAAAATCCGATGCGCTGGAAGACTTCCATCCCAAGCGCATCGCCGACCGGATTCTCGGGATGGGCGACATCGTGTCGCTCGTCGAAAAAGCAGCGGAAGCCATCGACGCGGAACAGGCCGCGAAGATGGCGAAGAAGATGCAGAAAGGTCATTTCGACCTGGAAGATCTCGCCGAACAGCTGAAGCAGATGGAGAAACTGGGCGGAATGTCCGGCATGATGGGCATGTTGCCGGGCGTCGGCAAAATGAAGAAGCAGATCGAGGCTGCGAATGTCGATGACAAGATGTTCAAGCGGCAGATCGCCATCATCCAGTCGATGACCCCGTCAGAGCGTCAGAAGCCCGACGTTCTGAAGGCGAGCCGCAAAAAACGGATCGCAGCCGGTTCCGGCGTTCAGGTCGCCGAAGTCAACAAGCTTCTCAAGATGCACCGCCAGATGGCGGACATGATGAAAAAAATGGGCAAGGGCAAGGGCATGCTCGGCAAGCTGATGGGCGGGCTCGGCGGCGGCATGCCGGATGTCGATCCGAAGCAGCTTGAGGAAATGGCCAAGTCCGGCCAGCTTCCCGGCGGCATGGAGCTTCCGAAAGGATTGCCCGGCGGCATGCCGGGTGGACTTGGCGGTCCGGGACTGCCGCCCGGAATGCCGGGCCTTCCGGGTCTTGGCGGTCCGAAGCTTCCCGGCCTGCCGGGCATGGGGAAAGGCAAGAAGCGATGAGCGATGCCGTGACCCAGCTGGGCAAAAGCGAGGCGGTCAACGAGTTGAAGGCTCTGAGATCCTCCATCGACAATATCGACGCGGCGCTCATCAACATGCTCGCAGAAAGGTTCCGGTGCACCCAGCAAGTGGGTGTCCTGAAAGCCAATAATGACCTGCCGCCGGCCGATCCGGAGCGGGAAAAAATTCAGATCGAACGGCTCCGGCGGCTTGCCGCGGAAGCCAATCTCGATCCTGACTTTGCCGAGAAATTCCTGAACTTCATCGTTCGCGAAGTGATCCGGCACCACGAAGCCATTGCCGCAGAAGCCGGCAACTGAAGAAACTGGAGACCAAAAATGGCTACGAAAATTCGCCTCGCACGAGGCGGTTCCAAGAAACGTCCGTACTACCGCATCGTTATTGCAGACATCCGCTCGCCGCGCGACGGCCGTTTCATCGAAAAGGTCGGCAGCTATGACCCGATGCTGCCGAAGGATTCCGAGGATCGCGTCAAGCTTGACGTGGAACGCATCCAGTACTGGCTTGGAAACGGCGCAAAGCCGACCGATCGCGTTCACCGTTTCCTCGACGCTGCCGGACTGCTGAAGCGGGAACCGCGCAATAACCCGAAAAAGGCAGAGCTCGGCGCGAAGGCCAAGGAACGCCTTGAAGCCAAGCGTCAGGCAGAGGAAGACGCTGCCGCAGCTGCTGCAGAAGCTTCCGAGGCACCTGAAGCTGCGAGCGAAGGTGCTGTCGAAGAAGCAGCCGCCGAATAAAATTTGAATGCCGGGCGGCGCTGATTTTTCCAGTAGGGGCTTGCTGACATGACTTCAGACAGCGGTCAGAAAGTCCTGATGGCAAAGATCGGTGCCGCGCACGGCATACGCGGTGAAGTGCGCGTCAAGCCTTTCGGCGACGACCCGCTTTCCTTTACCGATTACGGTGTCCTGACCAGCAAAGACGGCGCACGGTCGTTTGAAGTTGAAAAGGCCAGGGTCCAGAAGACCGTGGTCATAACCAAGTTCAGGAACGTGACGAACCGGAACCAGGCAGAGGAGCTGAACGGGGTCGAGCTCTTTATCGATCGGGATCAGCTGCCGGAGCCGGAAGAAGACGAGTACTATTACTCGGATCTCAACGGGCTGGCCGTCGTAGACCAGGACGGCAAGGATCTCGGCAAAGTCGTCGCTGTGCAGGACTTCGGAGCGGGCGACTTGCTGGAAATCCGCCCCAGGCGCGGCCGCACGTTCTACATTCCGTTCACGAAGGACTTTGTTCCGGATGTTTCCGTTTCGCTCGGCCGGGTAACGGCTCACCTGCCGGAAGACTATTTTTCCGAAGACGGGTCGGGATCGTCGGACGAAGCCTCGCCGGACAAGTAGCGGATCGGCATCGGCTGCAACCCCATATTGCCCAGATCGAGATCTTCCCCGGGATCCTTGACGGCCTGCGTCACCTCGGAGCGCAGCAATGCGATGAGCGCAACCACGAGCGCCACACCAATGCCGTTCGCCACAAGATCGGGCAAGGACATGGCGTGATGCGGAAGGAAGCCCTGCACAAGTTCCCCGGCAATGCCCATTGCGAACGCGACCACGGCCGAAATCCTGAGGCGGCAGCAGAACAGCGCGTGTATGGATACTGTCAGCAGTGCGAAGAAGCCGATATGGATGACCTTATCATAGGGATGTCCGACCCCGGTCTCGAATACCAGTCCGACCAGGACGCCAAACGTCATCAGCGCGGCGAGCGGGACAACACGGCTCAGGGAAATGTCGAGATAGTGCTGATCGACCTTGTTTTGGATGAACGCGGGAATTCTCAGACGCAGAACGGGAAACTGGAACACGGCAATAGACCTGATTTAAACTCTCTTGCCAGCATGAACGCCCGGCCTTAATCAGTTCTTTCCATGTCGTTTTTGTCCAATGAGCGGAGGCGTCTTTCGATCTTCTAGGTTAATGTTGTGTTGATGCCCTTTAAGTCCACAATCCTGACGCTCTATCCGGACATGTTTCCCGGTCCGCTCGGTCACAGCCTGTCCGGGCGCGCGCTTGCCAAGGGCCTCTGGCATCTTGAAACCAGCCAGATCCGGGATTTTGCGACCGACAAGCACCGCAGCGTTGACGACACGCCGGCCGGAGGGGGGGCCGGAATGGTTCTGCGCGCGGATATCCTGGCAAAGGCGATCGATGCGGCCGCGCCGGTCACCGATCCACGCCCCCGGCTGCTGATGAGCCCGCGCGGACGACCGTTCGACCAGGCGCGCGCGCACGAACTTGCCTCCGGACCCGGGGCGGTCATTGTCTGCGGCAGATTTGAAGGCGTGGATCAGCGCGTCATCGACAGCAGGCAACTGGAGGAAGTCTCCGTCGGCGACTATATTCTCTCAGGTGGTGAAATCGCAGCCATCACGATGCTCGACGCCGTCATCCGGCTAATCCCCGGCGTCATGGGCAATATGGAAAGCGCGGAAACGGAGAGTTTCGAAACCGGACTGCTCGAACATCCGCATTTCACGCGTCCGGCGGAATTCGAAGGTTTGACAATCCCCGATGTGCTGACATCCGGAAACCACCAGAAGATCCATGACTGGCGCATGGCGGAAGCAGAACGCTTGACACGCGAGCGCAGGCCGGATCTGTGGGACGCCTACATGGCGGATGAAGACGATGTCGACTAGGGTACGGCCCCATAAACGAAGTCAATTTGGTTTGGATCGTTTTGACCAACCGCGAGAAGCGAAAGCGCGGGAAATGTGGTTCATTTTCAAGCCTTTCGCGACGTGGCAGATGGCCAAAACGGCCGAATCCGAAGGACGGCTAAATGGCTGTACCTCGCAGCGTCACCGCGCTTGACCGGGCAAAAAGCCCGCTCTGCACACGCTTCCTCCCGAGATTTTGCCATTTCTGCCGCCAAATCGGCTTCATTTATG
>JBCDEN010000378.1:0-4809 GCA_039179715.1 Pseudomonadota bacterium | reverse complement strand
CATCCGGCCCAAGCGCGCTGGGGGGTGTCACGTGGGCGGCGGATTTTGGCGCAGACGACATTATCGGCTTCAATCCGGTGACGGACGAGATCGATTTCGGCAATGCCTCGGTTCACGGCCTGATCCTGACGATGACGCCAGCGGGGGAACCTGTGATCGACAATCCCTGGGGTCCTGACATGCAGATCCTTCAGGGCGTACAGCTGTCCGAGCTTTCGATCGACACCTTCGGAACAGTCGGCAACGAGCATCTGCGTCAGGATTTGGGAGGCATTCTTTCCTGGGAGACCGGCGTCGGGCCGCGCGATGGCGATACCGTCTATCTCAGGTCGCACGAATACGGCGCGCGTGCGGTTGTCGACGGGTTTGATCCTGCGACACAGAAGATCAGTTTCCTCTATTTCGGAACGCGGGAACGGCTGAGCGTGGAGGACACGCCCGAGGGCATGGTCATCAGTTCTCTGCCGAGTGGTCAGAGCTTCGTTTTTACCGGTGTTTCTAAGTCCGATCTCATTCCCGGCAATGTCGAGTTCCATCATGATCAGGTAATGGAAGACAATCTGGAAGCCCCTTTCGGATTCGATCAGAACGATGTCACGCTGGTCTCGCGCAGCGCTCTCCTGACCCCTGATGCCCCTGCGGGTGCAACCACGGACGGTCATCAGGTCCGGGAAGGCGTCGGCGCGGTCGCCGAACCCGGTCCGCCGACCCCCCCCGATACACCGGAAACCCCCGATACACCGGAAACGCCGGATCAGCCGGTCGTTCCGCCTGCGACCGATGCCAACATCGTGCTTGAGGAGGGAGCGGACACGGTCCTGGTCACCTGGGACTGGGGCCGGAAGTTTGCCGTCAAGGCTTTCAATCCGGCAGAAGACAGTCTCAACTTCAGCAGTCTCGCGGCGTCGGACGTTTCCATCGCGCAGACGAGCGGAGGGCTTCAGATAACGGTCGAGAACAATGGCGGTCACAGCGTGCTTCTGGAAGAGGTTCAGGCGAAGGACCTGTCGCTTTCCAATTTGACCGCGGCCGGCTGGAACAGCGTTGTTACAGATGCCGGCGGAGTTGCTGACCAGCTGGAAAGTCTCGGCAGTTCCGAATTGCTTGGCTGATCCGCAGTCCCTCAGTTGCACTGAAAGCGCCGCGCAATTGCGCGGCGTTTTTGTTCTCCACAGGTCATTCAAAAACGCTGTTTCGGGCGGCAGTTTTTGCCGGGTTGGCGCGGGGCTGCGCGTAAATTCTCCGTAATCCTGCGAATATGATTCTTTAAATCTGTCAAGGCTTCATTAAGCATGTTTCGATTAACGTCATGCGATGGGGTCGTGGGCGATCAAATCCAGCCAGAATCCAAGAGATTCCATTGACTGCCCATGCTTTCCCATGATATCCCATACTCACCCAGAACGGGGAGTGCGGACCCATATTGGCGCGGTCCGGGGCATGGATTTACGGCTCGGCAAGAGCTGGTTTTGCAAATTGCATGTCCTTGGTCGCGTGGACCGTTTCTCTCGAAGGGTGATTTGGGGTTTTCGACAGGTGGGGACCTGTCTGAAGGGGATTTATGGCCGGATTTGTTTCTCACTTTACCAACCGGCTGGATGCCAAGGGTCGCGTGTCGATCCCGGCACCCTTCCGGGCGGTTTTGGCGAGAGATGGATTTGAAGGGCTCTACTGCATCACCTCTGCGCATTGCGATGCCGTCGATGCCGGCGGGAACGATCTTCTCGCGGAGATCAGCAAGCGCTCCGAAGCGTTTGCAAAACTGTCTCCCGATCACGATGCCCTCGCGGTCGCGCTTTTCGGCGCCAGCGAGAACCCGAAAATTGACGGGGATGGCCGCGTGACCATCTCCGACATGATCAAGGAACACACGGGTATCACCGATCAGGTCACCTTTGTCGGGTTGAATTACAAATTTCAGATCTGGGAGCCGGAAAAGTTTCGCGAGTACCGCGCTGAGGCCCAAAGACGTGCGCTCGCGATGTTGTCGGGCCAAAGCCCGGCGCCTTCACAGGGAGAGCCGTCATGATGGCGCTCGGCGACAGGGAAGCTGCTTCTGCCGCTGGCGGACCCGAGCGTCACGTGCCGGTTCTCCTGAGTGAAGTTCTGGAGTGGCTCGATCCAAAACCTGGTGAGGTGATTGTCGACGGTACGTTCGGAGCCGGCGGCTACACACGCGCCATTCTGGCAAAGGGTGCGCGCGTTGTCGGTATCGACCGCGACCCTGATGCGATCACGGCAGGGCGCGCGCTGGAGGCGGAGGCGGAAGGTGCCTTGATGCTCGTTTCTGGCCAGTTTTCCGATCTTGAGGATCATGCGCGCAGCTGCGGGTTTGATGCGGTGGATGGCGTCGTGCTTGACCTTGGCGTTTCCTCGATGCAGCTGGATGAAGCCGAGCGCGGGTTCTCCTTCCTGCGCGATGGCCCGCTGGACATGCGCATGGAGCAGGCAGGCCCGTCTGCTGCCGACATCGTCAATGAGCTGCCGGTCAGGGATCTTATCCGGGTGATCGGGCTTCTCGGTGAGGAAAAGCGGGCAACCTCTGTTGCCCATGCCATTGATGCAGCGCGCAAGGAAAGGCAGTTCGACAGAACGCTGCAGCTTGCCGACCTGATCGAGAAGGTGCTCGGGCGCTCGCCCAAGAAGGCCCAGATCCATCCGGCGACGCGCACATTCCAGGCCCTGCGCATCTACGTCAACGGCGAATTGCACCAGGCGGCCGAGGCGCTGGGCGCGGCGGAGCGTATCCTGCGTCCCGGTGGGCGCCTTGTTCTGGTGAGTTTCCATTCGCTGGAGGACCGGATCGTCAAGCGGTTCTTCCAGGACCGGACCAGAACCCGCGGCGGCGGTTCGCGTCACATGCCGGAAGAGGAAGTTCCCCCGGCAACATTTGAGCTTCTGACCCGAAAGGCGGTCGAGGCAAAGACAGAAGAGACGGCAGGCAATCCAAGGGCGCGCTCGGCAAAGCTGAGGGCAGGGCGGCGCACGGGCGCACCCGCGCGCGCCATGGATGTTCATGCTGCCGGTGTTCCGCGACTTGCGGAGTTTCAGGGGCTTGGGGGCTGACAATGGTACGCACGTTGAACATCCTGTTCATTCTTGCCGTCGTGATCGGTGCGGCGACCGTCTACGATATGAAGCTTGCAGCGACCAAGTCAGCGGCGAAAGTCGCGGAACTGCAACGGCAGATCGACGAAGAGCGCAACGCGATCCGGAATCTGAAGGCGGAATGGAGCCTTTTGAACAAGCCCGACCGGTTGCAGGGCCTTGTCGAGCGTTACAACACCTATCTCGAACTGGACGCGCTCGACGTGAAGCAGATCGTTGTTCCCGAAGACCTTCCGGCGCGACCGGTCATGCTTGAACCAATCGGCGGCAACCAGATGGGCGGCTATGCCGGCTCATCGGCTGCGATCCAGTAGGGGGCCCCGATGACGATCGTTAGCGAACCGGCAAGCTTTCTTCAGGTCAGGCGTTCCAGCCCAAGGAGTGCGCGGGGTTCCGTGTCATCCAGCGCCGTCAGGTCACGTGTCATTGTCGCGATGATGGCATTCGCCTGCGTCTATGCCGCAATTGCCGGCCGGCTGGTGCATCTGGCACAAATGGAAGAAGCGCCGTCCCACGCCTGGATCTCCGCCCAGGATTCCGTCTCCGCCTCGCGGCCGGACCTGATCGACCGGAATGGCGAGATCCTGGCAACCGATATCAAGACCGCGTCGCTTTACGCAGAGCCGCGCCGGATCATTGATGTCGACGAGGCGGTCGAAGGCCTGACAAGAGCCCTGCCGGAGCTGGATGAGAGGCTGGTTCGGCGCCGGCTTGAAAGCGGCGCCGGTTTTGTCTGGCTGAAAAGGGAAATGACGCCGCAAAAGGCCGATGAGATTCACAATCTCGGACTGCCCGGCATCGGCTTCCTTTCTGAAAACCAGAGGTTTTACCCCGGCGGTCCGACGGCTGGACACATTGTCGGGTCGGTAAATGTCGACAATCAGGGTCTCGCCGGGATCGAAAAACACATCGACGACGAATGGCTGGCCGATCTGCAGTCGCTGGGCTTTGCGTCGGACAAGTCGATGGAACCCGTCAGGCTGTCCGTCGATCTGCGCGTTCAGCATGTGGTTCGCGACGAACTGGTCAAGGCTATGGAACGGTACCGCGCCATTGCGGCTGCCGGCATTGTTCTGGACGCAAAAACCGGTGAAGTCGTCGCCATGTCGTCCTTGCCGGACTACGACCCGAACGACCGGGCACAGGCCCTTGAGCGCGACCGGCTGAATCGCGCGACCGGCGGTGTTTTCGAAATGGGCTCGGTGTTCAAGGCGTTCACAACAGCGATGGCACTCGATTCCGGGTCCGTCTCCATCAATGACAGCTTTGACGCGACACGTCCGATTCGTGCCGCAGGGCGGACGATTTCCGATTTCCACGGGAAAAACCGCATCCTGTCTGTGCCCGAGATTTTCATTTATTCCTCCAATATCGGCACCGCGAAGATGATGCTGGCGACCGGTGTTGCGCGCCAGAAGGAGTTTCTGGAACGGCTGCACCTGACCAAGCGGCTGACCACGGAATTGCCGGAAAACGCGTCTCCGCTTCTGCCGCCGAAATGGAATGAACTGGCGGCCATGACCATCTCTTTCGGACACGGCCTCTCAGTCACTCCGATGCAGACCGCTGTGGCGGCAGCCGCAGTCGTCAACGGCGGCAAACTACTGCCGCCCACGTTTCTGCCGCGTTCCCAGGAGCAGGCGCAAGCGGTTGGAAAACAGGTCATTTCTCCTGATGTGAGCCGCATGATGCGCTACCTGT
>JBCDEN010000621.1:0-3020 GCA_039179715.1 Pseudomonadota bacterium | reverse complement strand
GGATGCACGGTTCTGGAACCCCAGGTCTTCGGCAATCTTGTCAATCGGATCGAGCGCAAGGAAATCAGGCCGATTGTCGCTGAAACCTACCCCTTGCGCGAGATCTCCACCGCTCAGGACGCCTTCGGCAGGAAAGGGCATATTGGCAAGATCGTGCTCACCGTCGTCTGAGGCTGTGTGCCGGACGAACCGCAAACGTCAGCATCCGGTCAGCAGGTCACCCCGCCAGAATGATGCCGATGACGGCCGTAACAATCAAAAGGCAACCGACGATTTCCGAGCGCGTGATCACTTCCTTGAACACCAGCCAGGAGGCCAGGAACGTGAACACCAGCTCGATCTGGGCAAGGGCGCGGACATAGGCGACATTCTGCAAGGTCATGGCCGTGAACCAGCCGATGGAGCCGGCAACGCCCGACGCGCCGACCCAGATCGCGGCCCGCCAGGCTTTCAGGCTGGCTCGCAGCTCTTCCGGTTCGCGAATGCTCATCCAGATCGTCATGGCGAGGGTCTGGAACAGGGTCGCATAAACCAGAGCCGTCGCGGCCTGCATCGCGACCGTCGTTCCTTCCAGTGACAGGGACGCGGTGCGATATGCCACCGCCGACGCCCCAAAGAAGGCCGCCGACGCAAGCCCGATCAGAGCGGGCCGGCCGAACAGCGATGAGCGGACCGCCGAAACGGTAAGCGGTACGCGTGCCAGCGAAATGACAATGACTCCGGCGATACCGATCATGATGCAGACGGCAGCGATCCAGGTGACATGTTCGCCGAGCACGACCAGAGCGAAAATCGCCGCCTGGATCGGCTCGGTTTTCGAGTAAGCCGTGCCGACCGCGAAATTGCGGAAGGAGAACAGATAGATCAGCAGGAAGGTCGCCACAATCTGCGCAAGCCCTCCCAGTGCACCAGCGATGAAAAGCGTCATGGTTGGCTCGGGCAGCGGGCTGGCGAAGACGAAATGCAGAATCGCAGCATAAAGCAGGGCAAAAGGCACGCCGTAGCTGAAACGGACAAATGTCGCGCCGGTGTTGCCAAGCCGGCCCTTCAGATGCTTCTGCATCGCGGTGCGCAGGTTCTGGCAGAATGCCGCAAATATCGTGATCGGAATCCAGAGGTCCACGCCAGCCGACTCGCTTCAGTTGATACCAGATCATCTTACGCTGTCCGTTCTGACTGCAAACTAGCGAAAACGGCAAGGGACAGATTACTTTTCCTCAATAGAACACAACCGCGGAAGCGACCGGGTTCACCTGAAGGCCGTGGAAGACCGACCTGCCTTCTGCCTTCCGGATCCTGACGCTGCGCTTTGACGGCATCAAAAACGGCAAGGTTTCAAAGCCTCATCCTGAGGAAGCGCGCCAGCGCTGTCTCGAAGGGTGGGCCGCATACTCTGAGTCTGCCGCCGATCCTTCGAGACGCACGCAAGCGCGCTCCTCAGAACAAGGTCGACTATCGGTTGCGTCAGCCGCGCGGAAACTGGCTGCCGGCAACACAACGCCGCCTGCTGAACACTTGGCATCCCGGCAATGCTTGACAGGCCCTGGTTCGGCGGCTTAGGTCCGCGCACGAAATCATTAACGCCCGGAGACCTCAGCCAGATGACCCACGACCTTGCCGCCCTGTCCCAGATTATCGACGCGGCATTTGAAGACCGCGCCTCCATTGACACGTCCACAAGCGGTGAAATCCGCGACGCCGTTGAGACCACACTCAACCTGCTCGACCACGGCCAGTTGAGGGTTGCGGAAAAGAAGGACGGCGACTGGGTTGTCAACCAGTGGGCCAAGAAAGCGGTCTTGCTGTCGTTCCGGCTCAACGCCATGGAAGTCATCAAGGGCGGACCGGGTGAGGCCGTGTGGTGGGACAAGGTGCCGTCGAAATTCGACAGCTGGAGCGGGCTCGAGTTTGAACAGGCCGGTTTCCGGGCAGTTCCGAACTGCACGGTGCGCCGGTCGGCGTTCATCGGCAAAGGCGTTGTCCTGATGCCCTCCTTCGTCAACCTGGGAGCCTATGTCGACGAGGGAACCATGGTCGACACATGGGCAACTGTCGGGTCCTGTGCGCAGATCGGCAAGAATGTTCACCTTTCAGGAGGCGTTGGTATCGGCGGCGTCCTGGAGCCGCTCCAGGCCGGTCCGGTCATCATTGAAGACAATTGCTTCATCGGTGCCCGTTCCGAAGTCGTCGAAGGCTGCATCGTGCGCGAGGGCTCCGTCCTTGGCATGGGTGTGTTTATCGGCAAATCGACACGGATCGTGAACCGCATGACCGGCGAGATCAGCTACGGCGAAGTCCCGCCCTACTCGGTTGTTGTTGCCGGTTCGATGCCGACCTCGAGCCTGATGGGCAACGGCGAAGCGGCACCGAACCTTTACTGCGCCGTTATCGTGAAAACGGTCGACGAGCAGACCCGCTCGAAAACGGCCATTAACGAGCTGCTGCGCGACTGATCGGTAGACGACCGAAAAAACTTCGAACCCCGCCCCACGAGGCGGGGTTTTTCATGCCCGCCAGAGAATGCCGACCACCTGCCCGATCACGAGCGACAGCAGAACGTCAAGAACGACAACACCGATCGCCAGACTGACCGATGCCTGAAGCACGATGCGCGCAATCAGGAAATGATACCAGAGGATCGCGAGCAGGCTGGTCAGCGACAACAAAACAGCAATGCCCGGCGAAATGATCCCAATCAAAAACAGGATGTAGATGATCATGTAGGGGACGGCCGTCAAAAGGCTGGTCCAGTTGCGGACAACGATAAACGGCACATAGCGCTGGGAAATGCCGATGGGAGCGGCAATCAGCGCCAGAATGACGGGCAGCGCAATCCAGTTGATGCCATGGCCGAAAAACTGCGCCGTCCAGAAGGCGCTGTCGGGAAAACCTTCCGGGTGGAACATGTTTTCCGCGAAATAGAGCTTTCTGGACGGCGCAGTTTTTCGGCCATGGCGTCAACTGGATTGCGCTGCCCGTCATTCTGGCGCTGATTGCCGCTCCCATCGGCATTTCCCAGC
>JBCDEN010000409.1:0-4522 GCA_039179715.1 Pseudomonadota bacterium | reverse complement strand
CGGGTTGACGGCTGTACCCATTTCCAGGCGTTCAGGTGGGTGATCATGCCGGTCATGTGGCCGGGCGTGATCACGACCGGATTGTTCAGCTTCCTCCTGGCCTATAACGACTATCTCGTCTGTTCGCTGCTTCTGGATGCCCAGAACCAGACGATGGTTCCGGCCATTGCGGGATACTTCAACCGGGAGACAACGACGACCGATCAGGTCGAGGCCGTGGCCGCCGCCGTTTCGATCATCGCTCCGCTGTTCCTGCTGATCATGATCTTCCAGCGCCAGATCGTCAGCGGCCTCACGGCAGGCGCGGTGAAGGGCTAGGCAATGCGCTGTTTACAAACACACGATTTTGCAGGTGAACCATGATGGGGTCACGTCCCGGACAAGCGGTCCTGAGCCGCGACACGGATATGAGCAAGACGGACGATACGCGCCGTGTCATCGAAGACATGGTGGATGGTCTCAATGACCACCGGATTTCCGATATCGGTGAGTTTTTCTCCAGTGGCTTCCGCTGGTTCGGCAACACCGGATGCGGCACGAAACATGGCCTGAAGGAGTTTCAGGACAACTGGCAAAAGCCGTTCCAGGCCGCCTTTTCGGACAAGGTCTGCGTGGATGAGGCCCGGCTTTACATGGGCGAATGGGCGGCGGCGTTCGGGCGTCAGGAAGCAACGCATTCCGGTGAATTCATGGGAGTAGCCCCGACCGGAAAGAGGGTTGAGATCCGCTACATGGATTTCTGGAAGGTCGTTGACGGCAAGATCGTCGACAATTGGGTCATGGTCGACTTTCCCCATGTTCTGGCGCAACTCGGCAAGGATGTTTTTGACGGGCAGGGTTGGGAGGCATTTGACCGCGGCGAGCGCATGCCGCCTGCGCCGACCAAGGCTGCCTGAGCAGAGTTACGTTGTTTTTCGTGTGGCGCAGTTTGCTGCTTGATGTTTATGCATACGTATGCAAATTTTAAGGAAAATACGGGCGTTGCGGTAAGAAGACCTCTGGAAAAGATGGTCCGCCGGCGCTTTGAAAGGGATGAAACATGGCCATTGAGTATCTGAAGCGCGGGAAGCCGGAAGCCGAGCGGTCCGAAGACGATGCCAAGGTTCGCTCCATCGTGGAGGGGACTCTCAAGGAGATCGAAACCCGTGGTGATGCCGCCGTGCGCGAGCTGTCCGAGAAGTTCGACAACTATTCCCCGGCCTCCTTCCGGTTAAGCGCATCCGAGATTGAATCGCTGATGAACCAGGTCTCGGCGCGGGACATGGAAGACATCAGGTTCGCGCAGGAGCAGGTTCGGAAATTTGCCGAGGCGCAGCGTGCCTCGATGCTGGATATCGAAGTCGAGACGATGCCCGGCGTCATTCTCGGCCATAAGAACATTCCGGTTCAGTCCGTCGGCTGCTATGTGCCCGGCGGCAAGTTTCCGATGGTCGCGTCGGCACATATGTCGGTGGCAACGGCATCGGTGGCCGAGGTGCCGCGCATCATTGCTGCAACGCCGCCGTTCAAGGGCGCGCCGAACCCGGCGGTCATTGCCGCCATGCATCTGGGCGGAGCACATGAGATCTATGTCCTCGGCGGCATTCAGGCCGTTGGGGCGATGGCACTTGGCACGGAGACGATCGATCCGGTGCACATGCTTGTCGGTCCGGGCAATGCGTTTGTCGCCGAAGCAAAGCGGCAGCTTTTCGGCCGGGTCGGGATCGATCTCTTCGCCGGTCCGACGGAAACCATGGTGATCGCCGATGACACGGTGGATGCGGAAATGTGCGCCACCGATCTCCTTGGTCAGGCCGAACACGGTTACAATTCTCCGGCGGTGCTTGTAACCAATTCCCGCAAACTCGCCACCGAAACGCTGTCTGAAATCGAGCGCCTGCTCAAGATCCTGCCGACCGCCGACACGGCGTCCAAGTCCTGGGAAGATTATGGCGAGGTGATCCTGTGTGACACGTATGACGAAATGCTGGCCGTCGCCGATGACATTGCGTCGGAACATGTGCAGGTGATGACCGACCGGGACGACTGGTTCCTGGAAAACATGACCTGCTATGGCGCGTTGTTCCTGGGTGCGCGCACCAATGTTGCCAACGGCGACAAGGTCATCGGGACCAACCATACGCTGCCAACCAAGAAGGCGGGCCGCTATACCGGCGGGCTCTGGGTCGGCAAGTTCCTGAAGACCCATTCCTATCAAAAAGTACTGACTGACGAGGCGGCTGCCGAGATCGGCGCTTATTGCTCGCGTCTTTGCATGCTGGAAGGGTTCGTCGGCCATGCCGAGCAGGCCAATGTCCGCGTCCGCAGATATGGCGGCGGCAATGTGCCCTACGGAGAGGCCGCCGAGTAAAATGGACAGGCATACCCGGCACAAAGAGCTGATCGCGCCGCTCCGGGCGGCCATGTATGACTTTGAGGAGACCACCGTCCGCAATGAACTTGCGGATCTGTGCACGCCGGATGTCCTGTTCAGGCTGTGCCATCCCTTTGGCGACACGGCGGGAACGGATGCGTTTTACGAAAAGGCCTATGCGCCACTGTTCAGGGCTATTCCGGATCTTGAACGGCGCGATACGATCGTCATGGCCGGGCCGACGCCGGAGGGGAACGACTGGGTCGGCTGCGGCGGCTATTACACAGGCTCGTTCGAAAAACCATGGCTGGATATCCCGGCAACGGGGCACCAGGTGGCCTTGCGGTTTCACGAGTTCTACCGGTTTTCCGACGGCAAGGTCGTCGAGTTCCAGGCGCTCTGGGACCTTCCGGAAGTCATGATGCAGGCTGGTGCATGGCCCATGGCACCGAGTCTTGGCCGCGAATGGCATGTTCCGGGACCGGCGACCGAAGACGGGATTGTGCCGGGTCCCTATGACGCGGCATCGGGAAATGAGACGTGTCAGTTGATCATCGACATGCTGGAGCACATGAAACGCCACCCGTCGCAGGGTGGGCCGGAAGTGATGGAGATGCCGAAATTCTGGCATCCGCGCATGAGCTGGTACGGCCCGTCCGGGATCGGGACCGGGCGCGGGATCAACGGTTTCCGCAAGTGGCACCAGATCCCGTTCCTGAAAGCCATGCCCGACCGCGGCCAATATGTCGACCAGATCGAATATCACTTCTTCGGCGACCGCAATTACGCAGCCGTGACCGGGTGGCCCGACATGATCCAGTCGGTCACGCATGACGGCTGGATGGGGATTGCGCCTGCTGGCCGGAAAATCACCATGCGCAGTTTGGATTTCTGGCGCGTGGAGAATGGCCTGATCCGTGAAAACTGGGTCATGGTCGACCTGCTTGATGCTTATGCGCAATTGGGTGTTGACGTTTTCAACCGACTTCGGGATTTCAACAAGGCCCGCGCGGGCTTTGACCCGGAAACCGGAGTTGCGCTTTCATGATCGATCTTCCGTCCACGCCAAGTTTTTCCCTTGCAGGCAAGAAGGTTCTTGTTGCCGGTGCGTCGTCAGGTATCGGCCTGGCCTCGGCCGTCGCCTTGGCGGAGGCGGGAGGAGAGGTGGTCCTGGCAGCTCGGCGGACGGAAAAGCTGAACGAGGCCGTCGAGGCGATCCGGGAGAAAGGGTTCAAGGCTTCGGCGTTGCAGCTGGATATCGCCGATGTCCTGGAAGTGCAGGTCAGCATCGAGAAACACGGCCCGTTCGATGTCATGGTCAACAGTGCAGGCCTTGCGCGCCACAGCGCGGCTGTCGACACCACGCCTGAAGACTTCGATGCCGTCATGAATGTCAACGTGCGCGGCGCCTACTTCGTGACGCAATGCGTTGCGAAGGGCCTGATCGCGGCCGGCCGATCCGGATCGCTGATCAACATGAGTTCGCAGATGGCGCATGTCGGCGGCATTGACCGCGCGGTTTATTGCGCGTCGAAGTTTGCGGTCGAAGGCTTCACCAAGGCCATGGCGCTCGAATTCGGACCGCACAGGATCCGCGTCAACACGATCTGCCCGACATTCATCCGCACGCCGCTGACCGAGCAGACCTTCGACAATCCGGACCGGATGCAATGGATCGAGGAAAAGATTAAGCTCGGCCGCACGGGCGTCGTCGAGGACATCATGGGGGCAGTGCTTTATCTTGCAAGCGATGCCTCCTCGCTGGTGACCGGGACATCGCTTCTCGTTGACGGAGGTTGGACGGCCGACTGATGCGTTCCGAAAAAGTCACTTCCGTCGATGTCGCCAAAAAGGCAGGTGTCAGCCAGTCGGCCGTCAGCCGGGTGTTCACGCCGGGCGCATCGGTTTCGCCGAAAATGGCGGACAAGGTTCTCAAAGCCGCTGATGAACTTGGCTACCGCCCGAATGTTCTCGCCCGTTCGCTGATCACCGGCCGCTCGAAGATCATCGGCCTCGTTGTCGCCTATCTGGAAAACCAGTTCTACCCCGACGCCCTTGAAAAGCTGTCAAAAGCGCTACAGGAGCATGGCTATCACATCCTCGTCTTCATGGTTTCCAACGACGACGACAGTGTCGACAAGGTGATGGGCGAACTGCTCGACTACCAGG
>JBCDEN010000552.1:0-3404 GCA_039179715.1 Pseudomonadota bacterium | reverse complement strand
TGGATCGAATTCACCGAGGTCAATCCGCAGACCATCACGCAGGAAAGACTGCCTGACTTTCTCGCCTGGGTGAATCAGCGGGCGCACCTGTTTCGGGGAGCACTGCTCAACACGGTGCTCAGAAACGACGGCTACTTCTTCTCGCAGATGGGCAACTTCGTTGAACGTGCGGACAACACGGCGCGCATCCTGAATACGCAATACTGGTCACTGCTGCCGGACAGCGACATTCTCGATGATGGCGCCATGGAAAAGTATCAGTGGTCGGCAATCCTCAGGGCCCTGTCCGGCAGGAGAAGCTACCGGTTCGCCTATCCAAACGCCCGGTTGAAAGCCTTCAATATCGCGGAATTCCTGATCCTCAGGAAGGAAATGCCGCGCTCCCTCGCCCACTGCTACAACTGGATCGCGGACACCGCGGAAGACCTGTCGCAATTCTACAGCTCACAGGAACCGAGCCTGAAAATGGCAAAGGAAATCGCCCTGAGCCTGTCGGAAAAGCAGATGCGGGAGATTTACCAGGACGGACTTCCCGAGTTCCTTGGCGACTTCATCGGCAAGAACAACCAGTTCGCGTTCGAGCTGTCCAAGGACTACAACTTCTCCTGAATGTACCACATTTCAACCGGGTGCCGCATGCAACTGACCGTCCGACATACAACTCGATACCGCTATGACGCACCGCTTGCGAACGCCATGCAGCAGATCCGCCTGACACCGGAAAACGGACCCGCGCAAAAAGTCATCGAATGGTCGATCGATGCCCCCGGAATTTCCCGTGCAACAACCTACAAGGATGCCTTCGGCAACCGCGTGCACATGGTCTCGCGCAGCGAACCCGTTGAGGACGTGGAAATCACCGCGACCGGCATTGTCGAGACACAGGATACCAACGGCATCCTGGGATATGAACCGGACGCGTCTGTTCCACCCCGGATCTACACGCGCATAACGCCGCTGACCCAGCCGAACCAGGCGATCAGAAGACTTGCAACGCATGCCGAAGACAGCGACCGGATTGCAGGTTTCCACGCGCTCATGCATGCAATCAGGGACAAGGTCGAGTACAAGATCGGCGTTACGGAAACACACGCCCCGGCGGCAGCAGCCCTGGCGGCTGGCGAAGGTGTCTGCCAGGATCATGCCCATATCTTCATCGCTGCCGCCCGCTCAGTCGGCGTCCCGGCGCGGTATGTGTCCGGTTATCTTCTGCTGGAAGACGAGCAGGCCTCCGAAGCACACCACGCCTGGGCAGAGGTGCTGATCGACGGTCTGGGCTGGACAGGGTTCGACGTTTCGAATGAGCAATGTCCAACCGACCGGTATGTCCGGCTGACGGTTGGTCTCGATTCGCGTTCGGCCGCACCGATCAGGGGCATTCGCTTCGGTGGGCTTGAGGAAAACCTGCATGTCCAGGTGGACGTGACACAGGCCATTTTTCAACAACAGCAGTAAATGTCATTTTTCAAGCGCCCAACCCCCGCGCAGTGTGCTAACAGATCGGAGGGGAATGTCCGAGGGGCTTTTGAATGACATATTGTGTCGGCTTGAAACTGGACCGTGGGCTTGTGTTTGCCGCAGACACACGCACCAATGCCGGTGTCGATAACATCGCGACCTACAAGAAGCTCCACATCTGGGAAGAACCCGGCGAGCGCGTCATCACGCTCCTGTCGGCCGGCAATCTTGCGGTGACCCAGGCGGTCGTCTCGCTTCTCAGCGAACATATCACGTCGGCAGACAATGACCGTGCGACGCTCATGACCGCCAAAACCATGTTTCAGGTTGCGCGGCTTGTGGGCAGCGCCGTGCGCGAGGTCAAGTCGATTGATGGCGAGGCGCTTGCGACCAGCGCTGAAAACTTCTTCGTGACCTTCATTCTCGGCGGCCAGATCGAGGGCGAGGAACCGCGCATGTTCCAGATCTATGCGGCCGGTAACTTCATCGAAGTCGGTGAAGACACGCCTTTTCTCCAGATTGGCGAACACAAATACGGCAAGCCAATCCTCGACCGCGTTACCAGAGCCGACATGCGTCTAGGAGAAGCGGCGAAACTGGTCCTGCTGTCCTTCGATTCCACCATCAGGTCAAACCTGTCCGTCGGCATGCCGATCGACATGCTGCTCTACAACAAGGACACGTTCTCGACCGACCGGCAGGTACGGATCGAACAGGACGATCCCTATTTCCAGAAACTGTCGCAGGGCTGGTCCGAAAAACTGCGTGCAGCCTTTGGCGAGATTGAAGAATTCGACGTTTGAATACCGGCACTCGGCTGTCAGATAGGCGTCACAAACCGGCTTTAGAAGCGGACCGATCGTCCCGGAGTAAGTCTTCATGAGCAGCGGTACCGCGCGTGAACCCGACCCCGTCACCTGGACGCGGGAAACCTCGCAGGAGCCGCTGCAGGCGAACGATGATGCGCTGAAGGCCCTCAGAGACATGATCAAGGCCGGCAGGCGCGACCAGATTGTCGAGTTGCTGAAGCGCTGGGATCCCATCGACGTCATGCAACTGCTGACCCGGCTGCGGCTGAAGCAGGCACGCAAACTCTTCCAGTGGCTGCCGGCAAATCCTTCCATCAAGGTGGTCGCGGAACTCAGGCCCGAATTCCGGTCGATCCTGATGGAGGAATCGACCCTTGAACAGTTCCACGACATTCTTGCGGGCCTGGATCCGGAAGATGCGATCGAGATTCTCAACGAATTTCCGGACGATGTCGCCGACGAGCTGATCGCCCGCCTCCCCGACGTGGAGGATATCGCAACCCGGGGCACCTATGCCGACGACACTGCGGGCCGGGTCATGGCGCGCAAGTTCGTCGCCCTGCGCGAAGACTGTACCGCCGGCGAGGCGGTTGAACAGATGCGCGAGGAAGCCGACCGGATACGCAGGATCTTTACCGTCTATGTCACCGACGCGGACGGGAAACTGACCGGGACAGCGGAAGTCGGGAAACTCCTGCTTGCGCAGGATGATGTGCTGCTCAGGGACATCATGAACCGGGATGTCATTGCGGTTTCCGCCGATACCGACCAGGAGGAAGTGCTGCGTCTGGCCCGCAAGCGCGACATGCGCACGGTTCCAGTTGTCAGTGGCGAAGGCCACCTGATCGGGCGAATCACGCCGAAACAGCTCACACGGATCGCGGCGGATGAAGCCAACGAGGACATGCTGCTGATGAGCGGCGTATCAGGCGAAGCACGCTCGGACGACACGGTTTTCCGCATTGTTCGCGGGCGCCTGCCCTGGTTGCTTGCCGGGCTCGTCGGTGCCAGCGTCGCGGCAACGGTCGTCGGCTCATACGAAGACCAGCTTGCCGAAGCCGCGATCCTTGCTGCCTTCATCCCCGTGACCATGTCGATGGCCGGAAATGCCGGTCTTCAGGCCTCCGCCGTTGCCGT
>JBCDEN010000355.1:0-5038 GCA_039179715.1 Pseudomonadota bacterium | reverse complement strand
GCGGGAAATGGAAAAAGTCTCGTCGCCGCTATCGTAGAGTCGCCGTGCGCCCAGAACCTTAATGAGCACCTCTTCCATTCGATCAAGATCGCTGACAATGAAGGTCATGTGGCTCAGCCCTTCGATCATTTGGCCTCCTGTTCAAGTTTGCACACGTCGCATTTGGCACGCGACGGGCGACCGAGCAAAGTCGCCGAATCTAACGCATCAAATGCCCGAGGCTAAATCCGGCGCTTTAACCGGATCAGGCGAAGGACAGTTCGAACGACGCGACATCGTTCAAGGCATAGACCCGTAGCGGCTCGCGTCGGCCCCTCAATTCCGCGGTATGGAGCGGAAAACGCGTGAGATCGAGGCCCGCGGCCGCAGTGAAGGCCATGAGAGACTTCAGCGTGTTCCTGTGAAAATTCGTGACCCGCTCGGCCTTGTCCGGAACCACGAGCGCCTGCTGGCGTTTCGGATCCTGTGTGGCAACTCCGGTCGGGCAGCGGTTGGTGTGGCAGCTTTGCGACTGGATGCAGCCGACCGCGAACATGAAGCCGCGCGCCGAATTCACCCAGTCCGCGCCGAGACACATGGTGCCGGAGATGTCGAACGCGCTGATGAGCTTGCCGCTGGCGCCCAGCTTGATGTCGTCGCGTATCCCCGTGGCCACCAGACTGTTGTGAACGAAGAGGAGGCCCTGAAGCAGGGGCGTGCCGAGCCTGTTGGCGAATTCGATCGGGGCTGCACCGGTGCCGCCTTCTGCACCGTCAACGACGATGAAGTCCGGTTTGATCCCGGTCTTCAGCATCGCCTTGACGATTGCCATGAATTCCCAGCGGTGACCGATGCAGAGCTTGAAACCGACGGGTTTCCCGCCGGACAGTTCCCTTAGTGTCCTGATGAATTCCAGAAGCTCGATCGGCGTTGAGAAAGCCGAATGGGACGCCGGCGAAACGCAATCCTTGCCCATCGGAATGCCGCGCGCTTCGGCGATTTCCTCGGTCACCTTCGCCCCCGGCAGCACGCCGCCATGTCCGGGTTTCGCACCCTGGCTCATCTTGATTTCGATCATCTTGATCTGGGGATCGGCCGCCTGTTTCTCGAATTTTTCCGGGTCGAATGAACCGTCCTCCGCGCGGCAGCCGAAATAGCCGCTGCCGAGCTCCCAGACGAGATCACCGCCGCCTTCCCGGTGGTATCGCGACACGCTGCCTTCACCGGTGTCGTGATAGAAATGCCCGGCCTTTGCCCCCTTGTTCAACGCGAGGATGGCATTGCCGGACAGCGAGCCGAAACTCATGGCCGAGATATTATAGAGCGACGCGGAATAGGGCTGTTTGCAGTCCGGACCGCCAATTGTCACGCGCAGCTCTTCGTGGTTCTCGTGCCTTGGCGTGATGGAGTGATTCACCCAGCCGTAATGGTCGTTATAGACATCGAGCTCCGTGCCGAACGGCAGCACGTCCTCGATGTTCTTGGCGCGGTCATAGACCATCGACCGGCGCTCGCGCGAAAACGGTTTGCCGTCCTGATTGCTTTCAAAGAAATACTGCCTGATTTCGGGTCTGATCGCCTCGAACATGTAGCGGAAATGACCGGAGACCGGATAGTTTCTGAGGACGGCATGTTTGGTTTGCTGAAGATCGAACAGGCCAACCAGCGAGAGCGCTGCCACGACCATGAACGGCCAGAAGAAATGCATGCTGACCGCGAACATAAGGATAAAGCCGACAAGCGTCAGGACGAGGCAAATGACAAAAACAATGTAGCGGGCAGGAAACACGATAGCTGACCCCTCTCAGGAAACTGGCTTCCACATTTGTGTCAGGCCGGGAAGCAAAAGGAAAGCCGGAACAAGAGTGAAAGCGCATACCGCACATCTGCATGCACCCTCCGGCTGCGTGGACCAAGGCTTGAGCCGTATTATGTGGGACAATGGGTCGCCATGGCAGCGGACCCGCACACGCGCCTGTATCTGCTCACTTTGCTAACGGGCTGAAAGAAATACCATTCTTACCATCTTACCAGTAACTTCAATTTTAAATTGTATGTAGGTTGGTAGTAGTACGCTTGGAGCTGATTTAGTATTTGCCCTGTTTTTACAAGTTCTATTTTTCGATTTTAAATTTACGGAGGGTGGAATGCTGGGGGCAAGCACTTCTAATGTAATCATCATTGGGCTTTTGATTGCCATTCTCATTGTGGTTGTTTTGGTCTGGAAGGCCAAAAACAAGAATGATGGCAATGATAACTCTGCGTCAGGCGACTCTGCCGGGTTCCGGGAGATGCTTGCCGAAGACATCGTCAAACTGTCCATCGCGGGTCTGGTTGCCGTATCGCTTGTGGTGCTGTTTGTCGGCACGGTGGTGATCGACGACAAGGATAAGGCCGTTGAAAACAGCCAGTATGTCTTTGCGGCCTTGCTGCCCTTGTTTGCCACATGGGTGGGAACCGTTCTTGCCTATTACTTCAGCAAGCAGAATTTCGAGGCAGCCAGCAAGGCGACCGAAAGCCTCGTCAAGCTGTCGGGCAAGAAGCTCAGGTCTGTGTCGATCGAGGAAGCAATGATCCCGCTCAGCGCGATCGTCGGCATCGTGACCGCTCCAAACGACAAACTTCGAGAGGTGCCGCTCCAGAAGGTCGCAGAGGCGATGGCGCAGGCATTGCCCGGAGGCCGGCCGATTTCCAGAGTTGTCATTCTGACGGCGAACAAGGCCTGTATCGGTATCATTCACAGGAGTATCTGGAGCGAAATGCGGGCTGTGGTTGCGTCTTCAGGAGCGTCCGTGAACTTCAACAACGAAGCGGCAAATGCCGACACGCTGGACAAGGTGCACGACCTTGAAAGCGAGACCCGCGCTCCCGAGAAATTCGGTAATTTCATCACGCATTCCATCGCCTTTGCACGGGCGGGGGCGACGCTTGCCGATGCGAAAATGCGCATGGAAAGCCGGGACGATTGCCAGGATGTGTTCATCACCGCGAACGGCAGTGCCTCCGAGCCGGTCATCGGCTGGGTCACCAACCAGGAAATCAGCAAGGCCCTGGAAGCCTGAGCGCATTGCGACGATGCGCCGGGGACCTGGTGATCATCGCCGCCCGCCGCCGTGCTGTTTCCCCTGGGATCAGCCAGGCGCGGCCAGCGCAAGAATACGCGCCGCAGCGCCCTTGGCGCCGGGTTCGCTCTCCATCACCTCGGCCGCCTTGCCGGCCGCCGCCGTGTGGTCGCGGTGCTCAAGATCTTTCAGCGCCCGGGCGAGGTTGTCCGGCGTCAGTTTCTTCTGGGCGATCGGCTCGGGCCCGGCGCCAATCGCGTGCACACGCTTGCCCCAGAAGGGCTGGTCGCCGAACACGGGACAGACCAGCGACGGGCGTCCCCAGCGCAGTGCCTCGTGCGTGGTCCCGGCACCGCCGTGGTGGACGACGCCCGCGCATCTTGGAAACAGCCAGCTGTGGGGTGCCTTGTCGATCAGGAAGAGGTTTTCGGTCAGCCCGTCCGGCAATGCCTCCTTCGTGAGCCCGCCCCAGCCCGTGGCGAGGATCGCGCGCTGACCGGTCTGCCCCAGCGCGGAGAGCACGGTTTGCGTCAGGTCTTGCGGGTTCTTGCTCGGCATGGAGCCGAAGCCGAGATAGACCGGCGGTGCGCCTTTTGAGAGAAATTGCCCAAGGGCATCGGGCGGCTCGAAGTCGGCCAGTGGCGGCGTGAACCAGTAGCCGCATTGCCAGAATTTGGAGGGCCAGTCGCCCGGTGTCGGCACCAGTGCTCGTGAAAACGCCTGGAGCGAAAGCGCCGCACCGCCGCCCGGCTGATGCCCGTCGATCGTGGACCCGGCCATGGAGAGTTCGCTTGCCGCCGCCTGTTTGAGTGGTTTGAACAGCGATCCGAGTCCCGCTTTCATCAACAGGCGTCCGAACCCGTAGCTTCGGCGATTGAAAAAAGCGCCCATGTCAGGAAGGCCGAAAAGTGCCAGCGGAAAGTCACCGGTCGGAGCCAGGACCGGCTGCAGACTGGTCGGCAGTGCCGGCACGCCCAGCCTGCGGCCCACCAGCGTCATAACGGTGGCTTTCAGGTTGAACAGGATCAGGTCCGGCGCTTCCTCCAGTCCAATCTGCCAGAGTTCTTTCACGATCCTCTGTTGAAGCGCGTAGTTCCGCCGCGCGGCCTTGATCATGCCCTTAAGGGAATGAAGCGCGGCCCTTATGTCCTCCTGTTGCAGGAGGGTCTGGTAATTGACCGATACGGCGCGCGAGCGCGCGCCGGCGCGTTCGATCATGTCCTCAAATCCCTCGCCGGTGCTCAGGACCACCTCAGCCCCCTGGACGGTCAGTTCTTCCGCGAGCGCAACGTAGGGCTGGACATCGCCGCGCGTTCCGAGTGTCGCAATCAGGATTTTCGATTTTGTGTGAGGCATGGTGCTTCCGGAGGGTGTGAACCGGCGGGGAACTGGTCACACGTCAACATGGCGGCGGACTCCGGCAATTGCAACCTGCGCGCTCTTCGCCTAGACGATATCCGGGTACGTGTTTGTCACGGGAAACGGAACTGAGATGCACACTGTCTTTTCCATGAGAACCGGAGGGCCGGGCCTTTACGAGTTCACGCGCACGGTGTCGTCCTGGCTCCGCGACGAAGGCGCGGGCGAGGGGCTTCTGACACTTTTTGTCCGGCACACGTCCTGCTCCCTGCTGATTCAGGAAAACGCCGATCCGGACGTGCAGGTCGACTTGAAGGCCTTTTTCGAGCGCCTTGTGCCCAATTCCGATCACCCGAGCATGCAGTACCTGATCCACACCTATGAAGGGCCGGATGACATGCCTGCCCATATCAAGGCGTCGTTGCTGCCGGTCTCACTGTCCATCCCGGTCGTGAACGGCGAAATGGTACTGGGAACCTGGCAGGGGATCTATCTTTTCGAGCATCGTGACCGTCCTCATCAGCGCCAGGTCGCGGCGCAGTTTTCCAACGCGCAGTAAAGGGTTCGAATCCAGGCGGAGTTCAGATGAAGCGTGTGATCATTGCTGGATGTCCGGGTGCCGGTAAATCGACGTTCGC
>JBCDEN010000472.1:0-3985 GCA_039179715.1 Pseudomonadota bacterium | reverse complement strand
GAACACGCCGCCGCGCGGCTCGTTGAGCATGAAATTCCGCAAGGTTCTGTCATTGGCAATGAAGCTGCGCTGCTCCCAGAGCGTATCGCCCGGAGGCGGTGCGACCCCGCCGACGATGACATCGCCGACCTCACCTTCCGCGTGGCACGAGATCACGTGAACTGTCTTGCTGCTGCGCATGTTGTTTGCCTCATGAATAGCGGGCGACGGGCGTGCCGAGCGCATCGAAAATCGGCGTGATGCCAAGACCCGGACGATCGGCCGCCGTCATCCGCCCGTTTATGCGTTTCGGAGCGCCGTCGGCGATGTCCACGGTGCCGTAGCTGTTGAAATCGGTCGCAGAAAAAGTGAATTCCGCAGGTGTCGATCTGGCGAGATGGGCGATGGCCGACGTGGTGATATCGCCGCCCCAGGTATCCTCGATCGTCATCGGGATACCGTGCGCAACGCACAGGTCCCGCATCAGCTTGGCCCGGGTCAGCCCGCCGACCTTGGAGATCTTGAGATTGATGCAGTCCATGGCATCTTCCGCCAGGCTGCGCACAAGGACATTCGGGCCATCTATGACTTCATCAAGCACGAACGGAAGACCGGTCCGCCTGCGGATCGAAAGGCATTCCTCGTAGGTCATGCAGGGCTGCTCGATATAGACGTCGAGCGCGGCGACAGCACCGACCACGCGGGCGGCTTCATGGCGGGTCCAGCCGGTGTTGGCATCGGCGACAAGCAGATCCGTCGGTTTGAGGACATCGCGTGTTGCTTGAATGCGGGCGATATCCTCATTGGCATCACCGCCGACCTTCAGCTGAAACTTGGTGTAGCCTTCAGCGGCATAGCCTTCGATCTTCCGCGCCATGACATCGGGTGCTTCCTGGCTGATCGCCCGGTAGAGCACGACATCGTCCTGCGCCGCGCCGCCAAGGAGCGTGTAGACCGGCTGGCCGGTCGCCTTTCCAAGAAGGTCCCAGCAGGCGATATCGACCGGTGCCTTGGCATAGGGATGTCCGCGGAGCGCGGCATTCATGGTGCGGTTGATGGCGCCGATATTGAGCGGGTCCTGACCGATGAGCCGAGGTGCGAGCTCCTCAAGGCCCGCGCGCACGCCGCGCGCGAAGCTCGGCAGATAGGCAGACCCGAGCGGACAGCATTCGGCATAACCCTTCAGACCCTCGTCGGTCACGATCTCGACCACCGTGCTGTCGAACACCTCGACGAAATTCCCGTTGGACCAGCTGTAACGCCCTTCCTTCAACGGCAAATCGACCTGGAAGACATTGATCGCAGAGATTTTCATCGGGCTCTCCTCAAAAGCGGCGCGCGGAAAAGGGTTTCAGGTCGATGGGTGGAGCCGCGTCGGCAACAAGATGCGTGATCAGTTCTGCCGTCCCCGCTGATTGTGTCAATCCCAGATGGCCATGTCCGAACGCATAGATCACCCGGCGGTCCTGCGGTGACCGGTCAATAACCGGCAGGCTGTCCGGCAGCGACGGGCGATAGCCCATCCATTGCCGCCCGCCTCCCGTTTTCAACTCGGGAAGAAATTGCCCTGCCTTGCTCAAAAGTGTCTCCGCACGCCGGTAGTCCGGTGGCAGCGACAAGCCGCCAAGCTCAACGGCACCACCAACCCTGATGCCTTCGCCGATGCGCGTGACCACGAAACCATGTCCGGGAAATGTCAGATGGGTTTTGAGATCGAAGACCCCCGCACCCAGCGTCGTGTTGTAGCCGCGCTCGGTCTCCAGCGGGAAACGGTCACCGATTGTCCCGGCAAGCTGGTGGGACCATGCGCCGGCGCAGATGATGGCCTGACCGGCATGCGTTTCGTTTTCCGGACCCGACAAGCAGACTGAGGTCTGCGTCGAGCTGAGTGTCTTGATCTCGGCATTTTCAATTCGGCCTCCGCGCAACAGGAAGGTTTCCGTGAGGTTTTTCAGCCAAAGCGCCGGATCACACGCGTTTATCCAGCCTGGCGTGAAACCGGCATGGGTGAACCTTTGATGGAGACCCGGCTGGAACGCGGCAATCGCCTGAGGCGTTTCCAGCAATTCGAAATCGATGCCGTGTGCCCGGCGCAGGTCCCATGATGGAAGGCTGGCCTGGAATTCGCGCCCGCCTTCATAGAGCTGAAGCTGTCCTTCCCGGCGGAGGAGGTTTTCCGTGGCCGTGTCCCGGATCAGATCCTCCAGGGCTTTTTGCGCCGTTTGCATCAGATCCGCCTGGGCCGTTACGGAGGCCCGGTACCGGTCCACCCTGCTTGCCCGCCAGAAGCGGAGCAGCCAGGGCGCAATTCTCAAGGCATAGCGAGGCGGGACGGACAGGGGGCCGAGCGGATCCAGCAGCCATTTGGGTGCCTTGCGCATGATGCCTGGTGTCGCCAGCGGCTCGATATCGGTGAAGGCGAAGGCACCGGCGTTCATTTCAGACGCTCTTGGCTTGCCGTCATTGCGGTCGAGCACAAGAACCGATCGCCCCTGCGACTGCAGCCGGAGCGCAACCGTGATGCCGATGATCCCGGCCCCGACAACGGCGATGTCCTGCATTTGTTTTCTCATTCGCGTTTCCACGATATCCAGGCTGCCCCAATCAGGTCCTAAAAGCGTATCCCCGCGCGATAGGGATCGGCCGGATCAAATTTCAAGGTCGCGTCCGATGTGACAAACGCCTGCCCAGTGATCGTCGGGACAATCGCGGAGCCGGAAGCCTTCCGGTAACTGGCCCTGTAGGTGCTGCCGATAACACTTTCCTGCACCCACTCTTCTCCGGGCGCAAGCAGCCCGTCTTCGGCAAGGCAGGCCAGCTTCGCCGAACACCCCGTGCCGCAGGGCGACCGGTCATAGGCACCGCCCGGGCACAGGACGAAATTGCGGCTGTCGGCTGCAGGGTTCGCAGGGGGGCCGAAAACCTCGATGTGATCAATCCAGGCATCATTTGCACCCGTGATCCCGTTCTTTTCCAGAGTCCCGCGGATTTTCAGGGTCAGATCGGTGAGAGGCCGGATGTTTTGCGGAACGAGGTCCACCGGGCTTTCCTTGATTAGAAAAAACCAGTTGCCGCCCCAGGCAACATCGCCCGTGATTGCGCCGTATCCATCGACATCGACGGTGACATCCTTCAGGTGACGATAGCTTTCAACATTGGTGACGGAAACCGTATGGGCATCATGAAGCAGGATTTCAACAACGCCCACGGGCGTTTCGATCTTGTGGCGGCCGGGGCCGATCCGGTCCAGATAGGCGAGGGTTGCACCAAGGCCGATGGAGGCGTGCCCGCACATGCCGAGATTCTGCAGGTTGTTGAAAAAGATGACGGATGCGGCACAGTCATCCCTGGACGGCGGCAAAAGGACCGCGCCGATGATGGCGTCGTGACCGCGCGGTTCGAGAACGACAGAGGCGCAGAAATCCAGATGCTCCGCCTCCAGGCGCGCAGCCCGTTCCGCCAGTGATCCTGACCCGAGATCCGGTCCGCCTTCGATCACGATCCGGGTCGGTTCACCTTCCGTGTGACTGTCGATCACGCGCATTCGGCGATCACTCCCCCTTGCCGGGACCAGTCGGCATACCACGCCTTGAAGAGGGCGTATTGCGCCTCGGCGTAATTGCGCTGCGCATCGGACAGCGCATCCGTCTCATTGAAATGCAAACGGTAGGCGTCCTCGCCGTTCAGGACCATCAGGTGCTTGTAGTAAAGAACCAGATCCGGACCTTCGTCAAAGCTGGACAGAACCGCCATGGCGTCTTCCAGCTCCTGAGCGCACCGGCGCGCTTCGACATGCCCTTCGGCCGCTTTCCGGCAGAGCCGCGCCAGATGAAGCACTTGCTTCGGGATTGCGTTGCCAAAGCCGGTGATGGCTCCGGTCGCGCCGCAATTGACATAGCCATGCAGGACCGCCGTATCGACACCGACCATCAGGGTGACGTCCTCGTCCTTCGACGTGATGTTCTCGGCGGCGTAGCGCAGGTCTTCCTTGCCGCCGAATTCCTTG
>JBCDEN010000496.1:0-3812 GCA_039179715.1 Pseudomonadota bacterium | reverse complement strand
CAGGTGTTTTTCGTCCGCTTCGGCTATGACAGGAACGCAATCCATTTCGACAGCCCGTTTCTTCGGAACAAGAAGATCGGCTGGGATGAGCTTGAATATGTTGGCCATTCCAACGTGCTTCAGATCAACTTTCTGGAAGTTTCCGGCGTTGGCCGGATCTGGTGTTCCAGCTTCCAGAACGGTCACAGGGATCTCGGGCGGTTTCTTGAACTGAAAGCCGAAATGCTTCTCACCAGCGAAGACTGACCTGTCGGATCACCGGCAGAGCGGGTCCTGCGGATCCAGTTCCGCAACGCCCCACCATGTGGTGCGCCAGCCGTCCTCTTTCCAAAGATGTGGCCACGAGCCCGTGAGGTAAGCCGCCGAAACGGGGGTGCCGGGATTTCCGAAGACGACGTCCGCAAAGCGCTGGTCTGCAGGGCTTCCTGGTTGCTCATCCCCCTCCTCCCAGACGAAGAAGCACCTTTCCCGGGGCGGAACGCGTGCAGGGATCGCGTTGGTGACGACGCGCGCGTCCGGAAACAGCACGCGCAGATTTCCGCCCGTATATCCATCATCGGCGACCAGCGTGGCACGATCCGCACCAAGTTCTGCAAGAGGCTGTCTGATATCCTCGTAAGGTTTCATGTGCCGGCACTTGCCGCCGCACCAGACCCTGTCGGGCGCGAGAAGACCGGGAATGCGGGCGAAAAAGACAACGGCAACAGTCGCGGCAACCACAATCGAGAGCCAGCGCCACTGCCGGCGAAACCCGAAGCGTTCCAAATCCGCGAACAGGTAGATCGGCAGCAGCAGCATCAGGGGATGCATATGCCGCTCCTTGACATAGGTGGCTCCGGTGAGGGCAATCATGACCGCGGTGAGCAGGATCATCGCGACAACGGTGCGTCCGCAAAGGCGGGCGACATCGCTCACGGCTGTTGTTTCAGCCGCCTTTTTTCCCAGATATCGCGGCCAGAACAGAAGCAGCAAAACAGGAACGAGGAGCACGGAAAAGCCGATAAGGCCGAAAGCGAGCTTGCCGAGACCTTCTCCGGCCCGTGCCAAATGCGACGTCTCGGAGGCAACCCCCATCGTCTTGGAAACGGAGGCAAAGAGCTGCAAGCCTTCCGTCAGTATCCAGAACCCATAGGGGCTGTAGACGAATGCAGCGGCCACGGGCACAAGCACCAGACCGGCAGGACGGATCTGTGGCCGCCATTTGCCGTCGCTGATCGCAGCCAGAAGAAGGGCGAGCGCAAAGATCGGGTAGGAATGCTTGCCGATGAGCCCTGCCCCTGCCGCCGCGCCGAACAGCAGGTAGAAGGACAGGCGGCCGGTCTCAAGTGCCTTGATGAAGAAAAAGGCGCTGGCCGCGCAAGCGGTGGTCAGTACGACCGTGTGGGTGACGCCTTCGTGCAGGTTCCAGCCGAACTGGTAATAAAGCGAATAGGAAAACGCACACAGAGCGGCCAGACGCGGCGCCTTGATGGCCTTGCGCGCGATCAGAAACAGAAACAGCGCGGCGACGGAAATCAGGCTGTATTTGATGAACAGCGCTGCCCAGATGGTCGGGCCGAACACCTGCTGAGCGGACCAGAGAAGCCACTCGTACAGCGGTGGCTGGCGCAGCATGTAACCCGGTTCAAGCGTCTGAACGAGGACATTCTCGAACATGTCGTCAGTGCCCAGAACCGGTGTCGACAGGGCTCTCAACAATAGATGCAGGCCGCCCCACAAGGCGATGATGCCCCAGACCCCGGGCGCGGTCGCGTAGAAGGGGACGTCCGTTTCGCGATGTGAGGATTGCAATGCAGTCATGGCAAGCGGGATACATGATTTCCGATTGCCTGTAACCCTTCAAACGGATCTGCGAGCCGGAGAGCGCAGGCCGGGACCGCGCTCTCCGATATCTTCACGCCCTTTTCAGAGCGCGGGCAGCGGCGGCAAGGGTGTTTTCAGCCACTTCTTGGAAAGCTCGTCGAGCTTGCCATTGAGCTTCTTGTGCAGGACGAACACATTGACCCATTGCAGGAGATCGATGTTGCCGGTCTTCACCCCGATATAGGATGGGGAATTGGCAATGATGAACTTGGTCTGGAGATCGAAGTCCGGATTGTCATTCGCGATCCCGAGGGCAACCATGTTGCCGGTCACGATGACGTCGGCCTGGCCCGACACATAGGCTGCGATGGTCGCCGCATTGTCGCCGAAACGGATGATCTCGGCCCCTTCCGGCGCATCTTCCGTAATCGCAAGATCCTCAAGCGTTCCACCGGTAACGGCGATCTTCTTGCCGTCAAAGTCCATGATCGACGCAACGGCAACGTCCGGCTTGGCGAAGGCGCCGGAGAAGAACGGTGCATAGGCATGCGAGAACCAGATGGACTTCGCCCGTTCCGGATTGGCTCCAAGGGTCGAGATTACGAGATCGACCCGGTCGGTCTCCAGAAACGGAATTCTCTGTTTGGAAGTCACCGGAACAAGTTCCAGTTCGACACCCAGGTCCTCGGCGATCAACTTGGCGACATCGATGTCATAGCCTTCATATTCACCGTCTGCTCCGAGAGATCCGAATGGCGGGAAATTCTCGGGCGTTGCGATCTTGATCGTTCCGGACTGCAGAATGTCCTTCAGCTCAGCCGCCGCCGGGCTGGCGAAGACCAGAGCAGCCGACAGCAGAGCCCCTCCAAGACCAGTTAGTTTCTTCCACATTTCGCGACCCTCCTTTTGGTTGAACACGCGCGATTTATCAGGCGGCGGCCTTGCCCCCGCTTTTTGCAGATGCCGAGCCAAGCCGCTTTTCCAGGCGGCGCGACCAGACGGACAACGGAAAACAAAGACTGAAATAGATGATCGCCATCAGCGGATAGATGACGAAGGGCTGGGTGCCCGGCACGGGCGAGTTCGCCCAGCGCCTACCGACCGTCATCAGGTCGTGAAAGCCGATGATATAGGCAAGCGACGTGCCCTTGATGATCTGCACCATGAAGCCGATCGTCGGCGCGACCGCGAGGCGGACGGCCTGTGGCAGGATGATGAGCAGCATGATCTGGAACAGCGTGAGGCCGAGCGCCTTGCCGCCCTCGTGCTGCGAGCCTGGCACCGCGAAGATCGCGCCGCACCAGACCTCTGCCAGATAGGCGCTGGTGTAAAGCGTGAGTGCCAGCCCCGCAGCGCTCCAGGGATCGACCCTGAGAGAGAAAAGATGCGGAACACCAAGCCCCAGCAGAAACAGCAGCATCAGCAGCGGAACCGATTGAAACAGCCAGGTGTATGCCGTCGAGAGCCCGGACAGGAATCGTCCGGGAACGACGCGGGCGGCCGTGATCATCATCGCGATTGCGCCACCGCCGATGAACGCGATCAGGGACAGGTAGATCGTGAACTGTGTTGCGTCCAACAGCTGGAACAGGACGATCCCGAATGGCTTTCCCAAAACCTCTGCGAACAGGTCCTTCACCGCACCACCTTCCACTTGAACAGACGGTCATGCAGGAGACGCAGCGTGCTTTTGAACATCAGCGACATGAACACATAGATCACGGTCAGGGTGAAAAAGACCTCAAAAGACCGGAAGCTGCGGCTGTCGATAAAGACGCCGGCCCATGTCAGGTCGGTCACGCCGATTTCCGAAATCACGCCCGTTGTCAGGAACAGAAAGATGAACTGGCTGTTGAGCGACGGATACATGGCTGCAACGGCCTGAGGCAGGCTGACCTTGAAGAAGCTCAGCCATCTCGGGATTCCGAGCGCGTCCGCAGCTTCTGCCTGGCCGGTATCGATCGATGCCAGCCCGGCCCGCAGGATTTCCGCGAAATAGGCCGAGAAGT
>JBCDEN010000421.1:0-4378 GCA_039179715.1 Pseudomonadota bacterium | reverse complement strand
CGGACGATGGATGCAGCAAAACCGCCGATCGTGTCGTCTATCTGCGGATGACTGACGATCCTGCGCCGAACAAGCTTTGAGACCATGCCAGCCACGATCCAGCCGATGATGAGAACAACAACGGCTTTCACCGCATTGATTATCAGTGGTCCATACGACCCAACCTGATCCATTGCGCTTTCCATGCGATACCCCTTTTTTGGAAACAACGCGTCCGAACAGTCCCGACTTAACTCCAGAAATGTGGACACGTCAAAGCAATCGGATCTGCGACCACAGATTGGTGCCGCCGCGCTCAAGTGCTCCTGTTAATGTGCATCGCGCCAGTCTTCCAGAAACTGCACCATGTCCTCGTTGCCGCATCCGGATATGAAGTCGGGATAAAGCACGCTGCCGGCTTCCAGCAGAAGCCGCGCGCAGGACAGGTGGTCGGCCTCTGGACGCTTTGGAGCGAATTCGGACCCGTGAATGACCGTGTCGAGAGCATCGCCACCATAGTCGTTCTTGCGCGTCAGATCCGGCTGCAGCGTCAGAAAAAAAGCCATCTCTTCAACAAGTCCGTTCCAGCCGGCCACGTGAAGGGGTGGCAGGCCCATGCTGTCTGGAACATCGGGATCAAGACCCGCGCTGACCAGCCGCTTCATGTGATCCAGCTTGCCCGGGATGAAGGCCAGGCGCGTCAGGAGCCCCCGGTCCTCCTCACTCAGGCTGGTCGCATCCAGCAATCCGGGAACGTCCGCACCGGAGGCGCATGCGGACAGGATGGCCTCGTTGCTGTCGAGCGCAGCTGCAAAGCCCTTGCCCGCCAGATCGTCCGCAACCGCCTCATTGCCGTAAATGCGGGCCATTGCATGCGCGGTGTGGCCGTCCCACAGAGCGTTCGGATCGGCACCGAATTTCAAAAGCAGTTCGACGACTTCAACCGAGCCGCCGCGCCGGGCCGCCTGGTGCAGCGACGGGATCGTGTTCATCGGCTGACCGCTCGGATGGTCGGGCACGGTCAGGTTGGGGTCCGCACCCGCCTCCAATAGCATCCGCACCATCTCGACACTGTCGAAATCGAGCGCTCTTGGAAGTGCGTTCGTTCCGTCCGGCTTTGCGCCGTGTTTCAGGAGCAGGGCCAATGCCCGCGTATGTCCGAGCTCGGTGCTGTGATAGAGGCTTTCGTCATCATTGGGATTGGCACCATGTTCCAGGAGCCATTTTCCCAGTTCGAAATTGTCCGCGTGGCACATGGCCCCGTAAAGCGCAGACAGCTTGTAGTCACCTTCAGGTTCCGGCGCATAGCCGTCATCCACGTCGGCACCGGCCTCCCGAAGCAGATCCGCGATTGCGAGCATGTCGCCGGATTTGTCCGGACGGCGGTGGATCTCCTGCGAATACGCCAGGTGCAATATCGGCGTTCTTATGCCGATTTTCTGAGTTGCCGATCCCTGCTCCGCCGCGATCGCACGGCGGACGCTGTTCAAATCGTAAAGCGCAACTTGGAGACCAAGACTGTCGTCTTTCAGGTCCGGGTCATCTTTCAGCAGACGCTCCGTCACCCAGTGCTGTCCGAAATAGAGCGCAACCTTCAGCCGTTCGGCCTTCTCCTTGCGGCTCATGGTCCGGCTTTCGATGGCGAATTTGAGTTTCGGCCAGCTGTCCTGCCCGGCCTCGCGGGCAATCACATGCAGAAAATCCGCGTGCCTGAGTTGTCTGTCCTCGCGCACATGCGCGGATACGCGCGACAGCGCATCTGCATCGCCTGCCGCGTGTTGCTTTCGAAGCCTGCGCGCAGCCTTCTTGTGAGCTGCAAGATCCTGGGGAATGCCGTCGGTCATGGCTTTTCTCCTGTTGGTACCGCCCGGATGATCCGCTGGTTTCGGGCGCAGGTGAAAAACCGGCTATATGCGTTGGGTGTCAGGGTGCTTTCGCTTTCCGCGGATCCGGCTGCCGCCCTCGTCGACCCTGAAAAGCTGCCTGAACGGGCTGGGAATTGCAAGCCCGCTCAGCCACACGCGGCCGGGCGTCAGGTCTTTGCCGGTCCCAGATCCGCCGGTGCCGGAACATCGTCGGGCACGAAGAAATCCGGTGCCAGCGACAGGCTGGGATCTACCCGGTACTTGTCGAAGTCGGTAACACCCCGGCTGGCGAGGAAGGTGTCATCGATCAGGAACTGCCCGGTGAAGTCCTTCGACGGGGATGTGAAAATCTCGTGGGCGGCGTCGGCAAGAATGTCGGGTGTCCGGCTTTGCTGCATCATCTTGTCACCGCCGATGATGTTCTTGATGGCAGCGGTCGCGATGGTCGTTCTGGGCCAGAGCGCGTTGACCGCAACGCCCCTGGAGCGCAACTCGCCGGCAAGGCCGAGGACAACAAGGCTCATGCCGTATTTCGCAATCGAATAGGGCGTAAACGGTGCAAACCATTTCTCCTGCATGTCGAGCGGCGGCGACAGCATCAGGATATGCGGGTTGTCGGCCTTTTTCAGATGTTCGATCGCGTGTTTGCAGCAGGCCAGCGTGCCGCGGGTGTTGATCTGGTGCATCAGGTCGAAACGTTTCATGTCGGTTTGCTGAACCGGTGTCAGCTGGATCGCGCTGGCATTGTTCACCAGGATATCAAGTCCGCCAAAATGGCTCGCCGTCTTGTCTATCGCCGCCTTCACGGCTTCGTCGTCGCGCACATCCAGAACCAGCGGCAAGGCCTTTCCACCGGCTGCCTCGATCTCCTCGGCTGCCGAGAAAATCGTTCCCTCGAGCTTCGGATGCGGTTCCGCCGTCTTCGCGGCAATGGCTATGTTGGCGCCGTCTCGTGCCGCTCTGAGCGCAATCGCCTTGCCGATGCCGCGCGACGCGCCGGTGACGAACAGTGTTTTGCCCTTCAAGGACATGGTGTTACCTCCAGAATTTTCGCCGGTGCGGCTGTATTCGGCGCGGGTCGGTCCCGCCGCCACTTCAATTCAAACTGTGGTCAGATCCCGGCCGCCGGAAGGGTGGTCCGCCCTCCCGCTTCGTCTCAGGTCCCTCATGCGTCGGCCCGGTCACGCCTTCTTCTTGCTCATGAAGGCCTGGAACGCCGCAATGGTTTCGGGCGCGGTCAGCCGGTCGGCAAAGATGCTGATTTCCTCTTCGACGCGTTCCGACAAGGCAGCCGTGTCTCCCTTGAGGAGTTTTCTGGACAGGGCCATCGCCTCGGGCGGCTTCGCGGCAATCTGTTTGGCGCAATTCAGGGCCGTTTCGTCGACGTTTTCGTCAACGATCTCGTTCACAAGACCTAGCCGCTCGGCCTTTTCCGCCGTCAGCGGATTGCCGAGACACAGGAGTTCGAACGCGCGGGCGTGCCCCATCAGCTGCGGGCCGAGCAGACTGGAACCGGCTTCGGGCACGAGCCCCAGATCAACGAAAGGAGAGCGGATGAACGCACGCGGGCTCGCAAACACCATGTCGCAATGCATCAGCAATGTCGTGCCGACACCGATGGCCAGACCGTCCACCGACGCGACCAGCGGCTTTTCCGTGCGGACCAGAGCACGAAGGAACCGGACAACCGGTGTTTCGGAGACGGCCACCTTTCCGGCATATTGCAGGAAATCTCCGATATCATTTCCCGCCGTGAACACCTCCGGATGCCCGCAGATCAGGTGACAGCGAATGTCGGGATCTGCGTTTGCAGCCTCCAGCGCGTCGGCGAGATCGGTATACATGGTCCCCGTCAGGGCGTTCTTCTTCTCCGGCCGGTCCAGGCGCAGGATCTGGACACCCTCTTCCAGGCTTTTACGGATCATTCGTCGGTCTCCAGTTTCAGGATGCCAGCGCTTCGGGATCGAAGGCCGTTATGGCGTCCGCGGACAGAACAATGTCCGATTTCAATCCGGCGGTCTCACCCAACACGGTTTCGCAGAAACTGCGCGCCAGCAAGGTTCGCTCCGCCTGCCTTTCAGCCGGGTCTTCCGACGAGCGAAGCGCACCCCTGGCAAGCAGCGCTCCGCCCAGGGTCAGACCGGCAACCCGCAGATAGGGTGTTGCGCCGGACAGCGCGTCCGTCATGCGCCCGCCGGCAAGCGCGGAGAGCATGTAATCCGTCGCCTCTTGGAGATCCTGAATGCCTGCGCCGAGCCGCGCAGCCGTCGCGCCGAACCCGGGTCTGTTGGATGCGGCGACCTCGTCAGCGATGGCCTTCAGTTCGGCAATGAACCCCTTGATATGGTCGCCACCTGCAAGAGGCAGCTTACGCACCACCAGATCGATGGACTGAATGCCGTTTGTACCTTCGTAGATCGGGGCGATGCGGGCGTCACGCAGATGCTGTGCTGCGCCGGTCTCCTCGATATAGCCCATTCCGCCATGGATCTGCACGCCCAGCGAGGCAACCTCGACCGACTTCGGTGTCGAGG
>JBCDEN010000227.1:0-6391 GCA_039179715.1 Pseudomonadota bacterium | reverse complement strand
GCGCGCCTTCTTGATCGTGTTTGCCCTGGCGGCGCTTGCCCTAACCATGCTTGTTCATGGACCTGTTCTGACATCGTCGGACAACCGTGTTGCCCTATTTGAACAGGGACAGAAGGATCTTGCGCTTGCCGCGCCGGCGGCATTCGCCCCGGCCGATCGACGGCGAACTGTTTCCGGTGCCCTGCCGACGACTGATGTTCCGGCATCGGCATCTGGACAGAACGCGCAGAAAGGCAAAGTCCCGCTCGCGGCCGAGATTGCGGCGAAAGCGCCGTCCCAAGGATCGTCAACAGATCCCACCCGTGCAACGAACGCTCAGGTGTTTTCAAAAACATCCGCTGCTCTGGACACTGAGCGAGTAAAGAAAATCGCCAAATTCAAGCTTGCGGCCAAGCTCGCGCATCTCAGACTTGCTCAGCATCTGGCCATTGCGCGGGCGGAACGCGTGGACGCCGCAGCGCAGCTGGCACTTGCCCAGCCGGCTCTTGTTGTTCAGGCGGCCCCGGTTCGTGTACCGGATGTGAAACCGCAGCCGCCTGTCCGCTCGGCGGCGGTGCGCTCCAAGCCGGATGCAGAAGTCGCTCAAACCCCGGCGCCCGTTCTTGCCTATGCCACGCCCGGCATTCCGGAGGAGGAGAACAAGAGCGGGTTCGGCGGACTTGGCAGGATCTTCAACGGTCTCAAAGGCGGTCTTCCGGGTCGTGGAAGCGGCATTGCCGTCTATGATATCAGCGCTGCGGTCGTGCACATGCCGGACGGAACAAAGCTTGAGGCGCACTCCGGCATCGGCCACAGGAAAGACAACCCGAAATATGCGCATGTGAGGAACCTCGGACCGACCCCGCCCAACATCTACGACCTGAGAATGCGCGAACGGCGGTTCCACGGTGTCGAGGCCATTCGTATGACACCGAGAGACCTGGCAGCGATGAAGGGCCGCGACGGTATGCTGGCGCATAGCCCCCTGCTCCGCCGCTCCAATGGGTCGCATGGCTGTGTTGCCTTCAAGGACTACAACAAGTTCCTGAAGGCCTTCAAAGCCGGCAAGGTGAAGAAAATCATCGTGGTCCCCTCCATGGAGAAGCTGCCGAAATACATGGCGAAACTCAACCGGGGCACCGACGCCTGAGTTCGCGCTGAACATCTTGCCCTTAGTCGGCAGATTGGCTAAAGACAGCGCAGTCCCGTCCGGAGCCTTTCCTTGACCAAGATACTGGCCGTTTTCCTGATCCTGATTGCCGCCATCCAGGTGATCAAACCGCTTGGCTGGCCGGGGCTCAAGAAGCGATCGGACGCATGGAAATTCGTCGCCGGAGTCGTTGCGGTGACCGTCTTGTCCGTCATCGTCAGCGCCCTGTTCCAGGGAATCTAGGGTACGGAACTGCTATCCTCGAAAGCACGTTCATCCTCAAAAGGCAGGGGCACATGGGCGAGCAAGCCACCCTTCACCTGATCTGCGGAAAGATCGCCGCCGGCAAATCGACACTGGCACGCAGCCTTGCGGAAACGCCGGGCACAATTTTGATCCGTGAAGATTTCTGGCTGTCCGAACTTTACGGCGATCAAATGCAGACCCTCGCCGATTATGTGAAATTTTCAGCGAAGCTGCGAACGGCGCTCAAGCCGCATATTGTCGACCTGCTGAGATCGGGTCTCTCCGTCGTCCTCGACTTTCCCGCAAACACGATCGAGTTGAGGCTGTGGATGCGCGGTCTCTTCGAAACGGCGGGCTGCGAACACCAGTTGCATCTGATTTATGTCAGCGACGACGTCTGCAAGGAACGGATCAGAAAACGCAACGCCTCCGGCGAACACGAATTTCAGGTTTCCGACGAACAGTTCGAGCGCGTCAGCCGCCACTACCAGCCTCCGAACGAAGCGGAAGGTTTCAACATCCGCATCCATCCCGCATGACGGTCCGGGTCGTCCGGGCGTTTCGGATGACTACCGCCTGATCAGCGTCTCGTCCGGATCGTCCGCTTCCGGATCGTAATCGCTCGCGTTGAAGCCGAGCAGGTTCCAGGTCTGCTGCATGTGCGGCGGCAATGGTGCCGAAACGTCGATCATGCCATGACCCGACGGATGCGGAATGACGATCCGGCGCGCCAGCAGGTGCAGCCGGTTCTGAATGCCTCCGGGAAGCTCCCAGTTCTCAATGTTGAAATATTTATCGTCGCCGATGATCGGGTGGCCGATATGGGCGGCATGCGCCCGGAGCTGGTGGGTCCGGCCCGTGACCGGCTTCATTGTGACCCAGGAGAGTTTCTGGGCGGATTGCTCGAACACGGAGTAAAGCGAGACCGCGTGCTGGGCGTCATCGTCACCCTGACGGGTCACCCGCATCCGTTCTTCGCCTTCGCTGCGTGCCAAGAAGGTGGATATGCGGCCCTGCTTCGGCTTGGGCACACCTGCGAGCATCGTCCAGTAGATCTTGCGCGTGTTCCTGTGCCGGAAGGCCTTGGTCAGTTCCTGCGCCGCCTGGCGCGTGCGGGCGACCAGGATGATCCCCGAGGTTTCCCGGTCAAGACGATGCACGAGGCGTGGCTTGTTGCCCTTCCGGTCGGTAAACGCCTCCAGCATGCCATCGAGATGCCGCTTGAGACCTGAGCCGCCCTGCACGGCCAGCCCGGCGGGCTTGTTGAGCACCATCACCTGATTGTCCTCGAAAAGCAGCATCTGCTCGATGGCTTTCCGGTCATCGGCAATCAGTTTCGTGGATTTGGGTTTGGCGTTCTTGCGGTCATCCGCCGGGAGATCGACGCCGAAGGGCGGGATCCGCACCAGCTGTCCCTTGGCGATCCGCGTGCTGGCATCGGCCCGTTTTCCGTCGATACGAACCTGGCCGGTGCGCAGCAGTTTCTGAAGACGGCCGAATCCGAGGCCCGGATAATGGCTCTTGAACCAACGGTCGAGGCGCATGCCCGCTTCGTCGGCGGTCACTTTTTTCTGTTCAATCGCGGACATCTTGTTCTCGGAACCATTGGTGACCCGGCGGGATCAACGTCAACCAGGGCGGATCACGCCCTCTGGCAGATTTTGTTCCGCTGCGTATAGGCGCAATCCGGCGCAATTGGAAGGGAAACTTAGGAGACAACCTGCCGCGCAATGGCAAGGCCGCCGAAGACCGCCGCAATCGACAGCAACACCGAAGCAACGACATAGACCATCGCAAGAACCGTGTCGCCGCGCTCCCACAGGACCGAGGTGTCGAGCGAGAAGGCAGAGAAGGTTGTAAAGCCGCCGAGAACACCGGTCGCGATGAAGTACCGAACGGTCTGAATATGCTGAAAATCCGATTTCACCAGCCATCCGATGAGCAGCCCCATCGCAAGCGAACCGACAACGTTCACCGTGAGCGTTCCAACGGGAAACCCTGTCCCGAACAGCCGCAGGCTGGCGAGCGCTACAAGATGTCTTGCCCCCGCCCCGAATGCACCGCCCAGCATTACAAGAAGAAGATGTTTCAAACCGTCTCCATCTCTTTCAAACACCCGCTCCCCGATCTGTCTGAGCGTCAGGTTTTCCGTCCTGGCTCGTCAGACAAGGGCAGACAAGCGAACGATCATTTGCCTCCCGATCAAGGCATTCAAAGGTATTGCATCAACTTGGAGCCCCGCGCCCGCCTCAACACTACTCAGAGCGAAGCGAAGGACCAAGCCCCTACCTGAAAGGTTCAGGTGAACCGCAGTCGTATCGCGGTCAGAAGTAGCCTTTCAGCGCAGGATTGGCCTGATAAAGCGGCGCGACAAGCCGACCTTCTGCGTCCAGAACCGCCATGTCGTGCATATGTTTCAGATCGCTATGCGGTTCTATGTGATCAGGCAGTGTCCATTCCTGATCGGCGACGCGAGCCAGGACCTTAAAGAGATCTGGTGAGACAAGTAGCCGGAACCCTTCATCCGATCCATCGTTCAGCTTGCTGTTCAGATGCGGAAAGTCGGGACTTACCAGTTGATATCCGGACCCGAAATAGGGGATCAGAAAGTGCTCCGACAAGAGAGCCGGTTCTTTGTAGTAGTCCCAGAATTGCTTGGGCACCACGGCGAAAACTGCATTGCTCCAGTATCAAAAGGTGGACCGGTTCGACAGGTATTCGACATAGAACTGGTTGCTCTGGCAATAAAGCGGCAGAAACTCCTGTCGCTCAGCTTCGCGGAAAACCCTGCTGTAGCCCCTGTCCTTCCAAGTCCACTCCACCTCATCAAGGAGTTGGTCGCCGAGATAGACCGGAAACATCACGTGATCAATGGTAAGCAGCATCGCAGTTTTCCTTGGTTGAAGCCGGGCCGCGGCAAGAAAATCAGTTTCTCTTGAATGCATCTTCCTCGGAGAAGGTGATTTTCCGCCCTGCCTTGAAAATCTGGCCACGCCACTTGCCACTGTATTGACGCGCAAAGACGAACATGGAGCCGTTCGAATATACATCGTACACGATATTCAACACCTTGATTTTGTTGTTGAAGATCCGATACCTGCCGGAATCGGTGCTGCGACTGCACTTTCGGTAGAGCCGCTTGACGTCTCCGTCGTTGAAAAAGGCGAAATAGAGCACGCAGTTGTTGCCGCTGAGAAAAGTCGTTCTAATGGTTTTGCCCTTCAGAGCCCTGCGGATTGCATTTCCATTGAGCTGTCTCCAACCATCCGGAATCTTGCCCGAACGCGCTGCCTCGCGAAATGTTTTCTTGTATTCCTTAAGTTCTGATCGGCTGATTTCCTGCCCGTTGTTTGCCACTTCTATGGTCAGCTTCGCTGCAATAGACGGACTTGAAAAAAGAATGCAGGAAACAGAAAATAAAGCCAAAAGCAATTTGAACATAAATTCACTCCAGTCGGATTTTTATTTTTGAATCACAGAAGAAAACGCCACGGGATAATAATCAGTAATCTGGAGTTTCAAACACTTTTTTGACAACAGCGACATGGAGAAATGGACGACGTTCCTCAAACTTCTTCCGCCACATGCGCGAAATCGGGATAGATCGAGCGGATCAGATCGTCCACACGTTCGATCTCCTCAGGGATCGCCGTCAGCTTTTCCCGTTCTTCTTCCAGAATTGCCAAAAAAATCTGCGCCCTTGCCTGGTTGACCTGAGGTTGAGGCAATGTTGCCGCTCCTGCCGCGGACAGGACGATGCTGACCAGCCTGTCGGCTGCGTTGAGGCGGCCCCAGAGATAGTCGTGTTCGCGCCAGCTTCTGTTGAAGAATGCACCGAAGGAATTGAGCGCCTTACCCTTCAATTCGAAGCCTTCCGTATATAGGCTTGCTGCATCCCTCGGGCTGATGCGATCCACCAGGATTTCGGTGACCTCCGAAAAGTCGTTCCGTTGCAGCACCGGGAACGTGATCAGGTCGTAAAAGCCGAAGCCGACATAAGACCGCAGCAGCGACATGTGCCGGTCCTTGTCGAGCAGATCGCGCGCGGTTTCGGCGAACAGTTCGTCATGCAGCCGGTCGAGATCGACAAGACCCATCATTTTCGAGAGATTGGACAAAAGCGGCTCGACATGCGTTTCCAGATCGCATTGACCGGACGCACTTGCTGCAATAAACGCCCCGCATACCTGTTTGCTTTTCCCGCCGAAAAACGTCTCCGTCCAGCGCCAGCCGAGATGATCGATCTGTTCGTATAAAAGTCCTTTCAGATGATCCAGGGCACCGGCATCCGGCGCAGGCAGCGATGAGGACGTTCCGGGCTGGTAGAACCCGTTGAGTTTCCGGATGGCAAAGCGCAGCCGCCGGATGCGGTAGTCGACATCAAGGCCCCGCAGCAGCGAGACGATGTGCGGATCGGTGCGCCCGAGGCCGTCCTTGCTTTCGGTCGCGAGCCGGTTGAAGTGATTTGAGAAAACGGAAAGAGCCACCTCTTCCCGCGTCTGGAGATCCACCTCGGCAGCAAGCCTGTTCGTCAGCCCAGCCAGCCTTTCGGCAAGCGCGTGCAGCTTGAGGGACTGGTAATTCAGAAAAGCGAAACCGGCCTGCTCGAAGGCGGTGTTGGTGGCATCGCGCCGGCATTTTGACAGAACATCGGCCGTAATCGCACGCCAGGTCGGCAGCAGTCTCGACACCGCCTGTTCGACGACCGGACCGGTCGCGTCGATCAATTGCGACAACCAGCGGCTGCGCCGGTTGTTCTGTTCCAGTTCCTTCAGATCGTCTCCGATCGGCTCGTTCCTGGGTATGTGCGCGAGCGACGCCAGGATAACCCGGAAGAAACCGGGAAGCTCCAGAGGCTTGTCGCTGCCTTCGCTGAAATCGACCGGCGTCGGGTCGACATAGATCAGCCGGCGTGCCACTTCACGGGCGGCAGGCCGTTCCTCGATCACCTCAATGACCGGTGCGAACGGCTTGTTCATGACGACGCTGCCGTCGACAAAACAGTGCTGTGCCGTC
>JBCDEN010000375.1:0-4827 GCA_039179715.1 Pseudomonadota bacterium | reverse complement strand
CCGCTGAAGCATTCGACCATGCCGGTTTGCGTATCGGATGGCATCTCGCTCATCTCGCCCCAGGCGTAGGCAAAGAATCTGAGCGGTCGCGATGCGGTGATTTCCGATTTCAGCTGCCGGAGCGAGCCTGCGGCAGCATTGCGCGGATTGGCGAAGACCTTGCCTCCATTTGCCTCCATCCGCGCATTCAGATCCTGAAAGTCCTGGTGCGCCATATAGACCTCGCCGCGGATCTCCACGACCGCCGGAACGTTCCCCATCAGCTTTTCCGGAATGTCCCTGATGGTCCTGGCATTGGCCGTGACGTTTTCTCCCGTGGTACCGTCCCCTCGGGTCGCCGCGTAGATGAGGTCACCGTTCTCATATCGAAGTGACAGGGAAAGTCCGTCAATCTTGGGCTCGGCGGTGACCGCCAGGGCTCCCATTAGCGGATCGAATTTCAGGAACCGGCGCACACGTCCAACAAAATCACGGACATCGTCATCACTGAAAGCATTGTCGAGGGACAGCATCGGCACGGCATGCGAAATCTTGCCGAAGCCGGAAGCCGGAGCTGCGCCAACCTGAACGGACGGGCCGTCGCCAAGCACAAGCTCCGGAAACCGCTCCTCGATCGCCAGGTTGCGGCGGCGCAGCGCATCATAGTCCGCATCGGAGATCACCGGCGCATCGTCCTGGTGGTAGAGCCGGTCGTTCTCGGCAATCTCTTCTGCCAGGCGCGCCAGTTCCATTTTGGCCTGATCCGCCGTCAGGTCCTCGACACCAATGGACTTTGTATCATCCGTACCGGTCGCGTTCTCGCTCATACGGGTTCCTATTCGGCTGCGGTCAGGAGCCTGCGGGCAGCAGCCCGGGCTTCCTCGGTGATCACGCTGCCCGCAAGCATGCGGGCGATTTCCTCGCTGCGATGGTCATTGTCGATCCGCTGCACCCGGGTCGCCACCCGATCCGGCTGCGTTGCCTCCTTGGCGATGAGAAAGTGACCTTCCGCGCGCGCGGCCACCTGCGGCGCATGCGTGACGGTCAGCACCTGAACATTGCCGGCAAGGCGGGCAAGCCGGACCCCGATTGCCTCCGCAACCGCGCCGCCGACACCGGTATCAATTTCATCGAACACAAGCGTCGGCGCAGACCCCTTGTCGGCCAGAGACACCTTGAGTGCCAGAAGAAAGCGGGAGAGTTCGCCGCCCGACGCAACTTTCATCATTGGCCCGGGACGTGTTCCCGGGTTGGTCTGCACGTGAAATTCCAGCTGGTCGATGCCGGTTCGTGTCCGCATGTCCGGGTCGCTGGACATCTCGACGATGAAACGGGCACGCTCCAGTTTCAGATCGGGCAGTTCTGCCTCAACCGCTTTTTCCAGGGCCTTTGCCGCTTTCGCACGCCTGGCGGACAAGGACGCAGCCGCACGGTCATAGCTGGCCCTCGCCGTTTTCGCAGCTTCCAAGAGCGCAGCCAGCTTGTCCTCGCCCGCATCGAGATCGGTCAGGTCTGCCTTCATGCGCTGACACAGCGCTTCAAGCTCATCGACGGGAACGGAGTACTTGCGCGATGCCGCCCTCAGCGCGAACAGCCGTTCCTCGACGCTTTCCAGCTCGCGCGGGTCAAACTCGGTTTCGCGCAGAGCGCTCTCCAGTCCGCTGCGCGTTTCCTCCAGTTGGTCAAGCGCCTCCGCCAGCGTTCTGACCGGCTGTGCGAGCAATTGCGGAACCTGATCGGACTTCCGTTCCAACCGTCTTAGCAAGCTGGCGAGTTCGGGGATCGGCGATGCGGAACCGTTGAGCGTTTCAAAGGCCTCGTTGAGATCGCCGGCGATCTTTTCGACCTGCATCATGTCGGTGCGCCGGGCTGCCAGGTCTTCTTCTTCACCCGGTTGCGGTTGCAAGGCGCTGAGTTCTTCTGCCGAAGACCTGAGATAGTCGGCTTCGCTGCGCGCGGCCTCGATACGCCGCTCGTGCTCGATCACCGCCTTTTCCGCACTTTTGAAAGCGCCGTGTGCAGCCGCGAGTTTTTCCGCCTCGCCCGACAATCCGCCGAAATCATCGATGAGCGCGCGATGGCTTTCCGGATCAACAAGCGCCCGGTCATCGTGCTGCCCATGGATCTCGACCAGCAGGCTGCCAGCCTGCCGCAGAAGGCCGGCGCTCACCGGCTGATCATTGACGAAGGCCCGCGTTCGTCCGTCGGAGGTCTGGATTCGCCTGAGGATCACATCGCCATCATCGTCGACATCATTGTCGCGCAGGAAGGCCCTGACAGGGTGCTGTCCAGTCACATCGAAAACGGCGGTGACCTGTCCCTGAGCAGCCCCCTCACGGACAAGATCCGCATCTCCGCGCGCACCGAGCGCAAGCGACAGGGAATCGAGCAGGATGGATTTGCCGGCACCGGTTTCACCGGTCAGAACGGACATACCGGCGGCGAAATCCAGATCAAGACGGTCAATGAGAACGATGTCACGAATAGACAGCGTGACCAGCATAAAGGCGAGCTCCCCGGACTAAGTTGCGGTCCACAATATAGGAGGACCGAGTCGTCTTTCCAGAACCCGTTAGATACTCCTGAATGCGCGGCTAATCCAGCTGCCAGAATCTTCAGATGGCTCGTATCCGCCCTTGTTCAGAAGAGCATAGGCGTCCTTGTACCACTGCGTGTCAGGATAGTTATGACCGAGAACCGCGGCAGCCGTCTGGGATTCGTTGACAACGCCGAGTGCGTAATACGCCTCCGTCAGGCGGAAAAGCGCTTCTTCAACATGCCGCGTCGTCTGAAACTCGACGACCACCGCTCGGAAGCGGTTGATGGCGGCGACATAGTTGCGGCGCTTCAGGTAGTAGCGCCCGACCTGCATTTCCTTGCCGGCGAGCTGATCTTCGACAATCCGGAGTTTTTCTTCCGCATCGGGTGTGTATTCAGATTCCGGAAAACGCTGGATAAGTTCGGTAAACGCGCCGGCTGCCTTCCGCGTCACGGCCTGGTCGCGCGTGATGTCGGGCATCTGGCGGTAATAGCTCTGCCCGGCGAGGTAAAGCATATAGGCAGAATCCTCGTCCCCCGGATAAAGCGTCACGAACCGCCGGGCCGCCGTCACGGTCTCCGGATACTTGCCGCGCGAGTAATTCAGGAAGGCAAGATTGACCAGGGACTTCTTGGAATATTCGGAATAGGGGTAAAGCTTGTCGATCTCTTCGAACTTGTTGGTGGAATCGCGCAGCTTGCCTTGAGCGCGCAACGCCAGTCCCTCGTTGAACAACACTTCGGGCGGTGTATCGTTCAATGCAAGTTCGTCGAGATCATCCTTGCCGCTGCACGCAGCCAGGAGGATAGGCGTCGTGAGAACGGCCAATCTCAGCAGTGATTTCATGCTCAAGGTCCTGCTCGAACCAGAAACAGTTCCAATTCCGTTCACACCCAAACTCCCGAGCCGTCTCCAGCCCATGCGGCCATGCAGTATGTACGGCCTGATTTAACTGACAGGAGTGTTTACCGGAATTCTCCGGTCCCCGTCACGCCCTCCGAGGGCATCTGACGGTTTTTTTGAGCATTTTTATGGCAACATGCCCAAATTGCAGTGAATTCCGAAGAATTCGCCAACCTGTGAAACCGAATGTCGGGGACGATCAGGAAACGTCCGGTCCGAAGGCGGCGGCGGCTGCCAGACCACCCTTGCTCACCTGACCAACCTGGCGGAAGGCTGGAGCCTCGACAACTTCGAAAGCGCTCGGATCTTCGAACAGCTTGACCAGAATGGAGTGGTTCATCTTGTGACCGCCCTTGTAGGACCGGTACATGCCAAGGATGGGCAAGCCTGCAAGAGCCAGGTCTACAACCGCGTCCAGCGCCTTGTGGCGGGCAAACTCGTCAGGCCAGCGCGTGCCTTCCGGGTTAAGCACCTTGTCCTCGGAAATCGCGACCGAATTGTCAAGCGAAGACCCGAGCGCAAAACCCATCTTCCAGAGCTGCTCCACGTCCTTGACGTTGCCGAAGGTGCGTGCGCGGGACAGGTCGTCGCGGAACACCGACGGCGTCATCTCGGATACATATTGCTGCCGTCCGATCACCGGTGTTTCGAAATCGATGGTGATATCGAATTTCGTTCCCTCATGCGGGTGCAATTCGCACCATGCACTGCCATTGTCGACACGGACTTTCTTGTTGATTTTGAGGTACCGGCGGCCCCGGTCCAGCTTCTTCAGACCGACCTGCTCGATTGCTCCAACGAAGACGGCGCTGCTGCCGTCCATGATCGGCATTTCAGGCCCGTCGATCTCGACGATAACGTTGTCCACGCCCATCCCGAAGAGAGCGGCCATGAGATGCTCGACGGTGGATATGCCGTCCTGCGTGGGATCTCCGAGAACCGTGCACAATGCCGTGGCAGTCACCTGGTCCCACAGCGCGCGCACTTCCGTGGAGCCTTCCTGATCGGTTCGCGAGAACACGATGCCGGTTCCGGCATCGGCTGGCACAAGTGTGATCGACGCCGGCTTGCCGGAATGAACGCCGATACCGGTCAGTGTCACCTGCTCGGCCAGCGTCGTCTGTCGGTCAACATGTGTGGTCATATACCCCAACCCTTCCGGTTTGCGAACGCGAAGTCCAAAATTTGCCCCAATGCACATACGGACTTTTAACGATCACCAGTTGGCCGCGAAGATAGTCGCGATCCATTGCAGAGCGAAATAAAGCTTTATTACGGTTTGTAACGATTCACAGGCTCGCAAATTACTGAACTAAAAGGGAAATTACTTACCCTACGGAAGCGGGGCCGGACCAAAGTAACGGGGCGCCGCCGGAAGGGGAAAAGAAAAACAAAACAAAAAATTT
>JBCDEN010000772.1:0-2145 GCA_039179715.1 Pseudomonadota bacterium | reverse complement strand
GGCACTTCATCGCCGGTCTGACACTCGGGGCTGTGAAATGATCGGCCTGCGAAGGGCCGGTCTGGACACAAGAGAGAGTGCAGGAGTCCTGGGAATGCAGGTGAAGACCTGGCATCTTGGCGATTGTCATCAAAGCCTGGTTCTCGCCAGCTTCGGCGATACCCTGCCCGAAGCGGTTTACTGGGGTCCGCCCCTTCCCGGAACCGAGGACCTGCGGTCGCTTGCCGCCGCCTCGGCCACGGATGTGACCGGCGGCATGGTGGACCGGAACGCTCCGATCAGCCTGTGCCCGGAAGCGTCTGAGACATTCCCCGGTCAGGTTGGTCTGACGGGCCGCGACGCGCACGGCCGGGCACTGTTGCCGAAATTCCGCTTCAAGAACGAAACGGCATCGGAACATGGCCTTACCCTGGTCTATGCCGACAGTGCACTCGGACTGGACCTCGTCCTCGATCTGTCCCTGACACCGGACACATCTCTTTTGCGGATGCACACGCGTCTGGAAAGTGCGCAGGAGATCACGGTGGACTGGCTCGCCGCGCCGGTTCTGCCAGTACCGGCCCACATCGGAGAAATGATCGAGTTTTCGGGCCGCTGGTGCGCGGAATTCCAGACGCGCCGCCTGCCTTTCGCTCCCGGTGCGCGGATGCGCGACAACCGGACCGGCCGGTCGGACCACGCCCACTTTCCCGCGCTGATCGCCTGCTCCCCACAGACCGCCAACACGGCGGGCGAGGCTTATGCCTTCCACTATGGCTGGTCGGGCGGACACCGGATGGTTGCCGAGGAGCTTGCCGACGGCCGGCGACAGGTACAATTCGGGCACGCGTCTGCGGGCATGGAAAAGGGCCGCTCCTTCAGCACGGCACCGCTTTTTGCCACGTATTCCGCGACAGGTTTCAACGGCTCCGCAACACGGTTCCAGAAACATCTGCGCGAGCACATCGTGACAGGTGCAAGGGAGCCCCGGCCCGTGCACTACAATTGCTGGGAAGCGGTTTACTTCGATCACGAACTGGAAGAACTCAAAGCAATTGCAACCAGGGCGGCGGGCCTGGGGGCCGAGCGCTTTGTACTGGATGACGGCTGGTTCGGGCTCCGGGATGACGACACGTCGTCCCTTGGCGACTGGGGTATCGACAAACGGAAATACCCGGACGGACTGACACCGCTGATCGCGCATGTCAAAGCGCTCGGCCTCGAATTCGGGATCTGGTTCGAACCTGAAATGATCAACGAGGACAGCGATCTTTTCAGATCGCACCCGGACTGGGTCCTCGGTTCGCTGGATCAGGTAAGGGGGCGCCAGCAACTCGTTCTTAACATGGCGCGGGAAGATGTGCGCACCTATCTTTATGGCTGCATCTCGGCAATCCTGGCTGAGAATGATATCGGCTACATCAAGTGGGACCACAACAGGGTCCTGCCCGTGATCGACGCGGCCCAGACCGACGGCGTCTACGCCCTCATCGACAGGCTGCGCGCAGATTTTCCCCATGTCGAAATCGAAAGCTGCGCCTCCGGCGGCGGCCGGGTCGATTTTGGCATACTGGAACGCACCCAGAGGGTCTGGCTTTCAGACAGCAACGATGCTCTGGAGCGCCAGCGCATTCAACACGAGGCCGCGCTGTTCCTGCCCGCATCCGTTACCGGCTCCCATGTCGGCCCGCGGGTCAGTCACACCTCCGGACGCACGCTCGGCATGGAGCTGCGCGCCTGGACGGCGGCGCAAAGACACATGGGCTTCGAGATGGATCCGCGCGAGCTCTCCGACGCGGAAGCAGAGACCCTGAAAAAGGTCACCGGCTGGTGGAAGGCGAACCGGGACTGGATGATGCGCGCCGGCATTCTGCGGCTCGACACGTCCGACCCCGCCCTGATTGCGGAACAGCAACTGGCGGAAAATGGCGACAGATTCGTCGTGTTCGCCGCGCTTCTGCGCGCCTCGGACCCGATCCTGCAGCAACCGGTGCGCCTGACGGGTCTCGACGCGGACGCAAGCTACAGGATCACTCTGATCAATCGCGATGATGCGCCGAGGCTGTCCCGCGGTGCGCCGCTGCTGAAGCAAGAGGATCTGGTTGCGAGCGGCCGGTACCTGATGTCGCATGGCCTCATCCTGCCCTGGCGGTTCCCGGAAACGAT
>JBCDEN010000582.1:0-3215 GCA_039179715.1 Pseudomonadota bacterium | reverse complement strand
GTTCGATCCCGGGTTTGACCGCGACCATGGCGGTGGCCGTGCTGGTGCCGCTGACATTCACGATGTCTCCCGACAGCGCCCTCATCCTCATGGGGGCGATTTATACAGGTGCAATCTACGGCGGCGCTTATGCCGCCATTTTGCTGAACACGCCCGGCACGCCGTCGGCGATCGCGACAACGTTCGACGGCTATCCGATGGCGAAACGCGGCGATGGAGATCTGGCCGTGTCCGTCGCTTGCATCTCGTCCGTGATCGGCGGGCTTGTCGGTGCGCTGGCACTCCTGCTGCTGGCACCGCCGCTTGCCGAAGCGGCGCTGGCCTTCGGACCGGTGGAATATTTCTGGCTCGCGGTTTTCGGCCTCTCGCTGATCGCTGCCCTGTCAACGGGCGACTTTCTGAAAGGCGTGATCGGCGCGTGTTTCGGGCTGCTTCTCGCGATGATCGGGATTTCAGAGACAAGCGCAGAGGTACGCTTCACCTTCGGTTCGAACGTGCTCCTGGGAGGGGTCGAGACGGTGTCCGCCCTGATCGGACTTTATTGCATTCCCGTCCTGATTGATCTTGTTGCAACTCCGGACCGGCATCTGAAAGCGCCTGAGCAGACCCGCGGCTTCCGGCTGCCCGAGGCGTTCGGACTGTTGCTCAAGAACAAGATCAACGTCATGCGCAGCTCCGTGGTCGGCACGATGGTCGGTGCGCTTCCAGGAGCAGGGGGGTCAATTGCGGGCCTTGTCGCCTATTCGGAGGCACGGCGCACGAACAAGGGCGAACCGCCCTATGGCGAGGGCAACCCCGGCGGGATCGTTGCAACGGAATCGGCGAACAATGCCACGGTCGGCGGCGGTTTCATTCCAACGCTCGTCCTCGGTATTCCCGGCACGCCGCCTGACGCCGTTATCCTGGGCGCATTGCTGGTTCAAGGGGTGCGCACCGGCCCGAGCCTCTTCGCCGACGGGGCCAGCATCGTCTACACCTTCATTTTCGGTCTTCTGCTGGCGACGGTCCTGATGTTGCCTGTCGGCCTGATGATCGGACGGTTCGCCTATGGCGCGATTGTGCGCGCGCCGAAAGCCGCGCTGGTTCCGGTCGTTGCATTCATGACCGTTATCGGCACATTCGCGATCCGCAACAGCCTTTCGGACATTGCGATCATGATCGTCCTTGGCGTGATTGGCTGGGTTGCCGGCAAGCGTGGCTTTTCGGTCTCGCCCATCGTGCTCGGCCTGATCCTCGGCCGCATTGCCGAACAGGGCTTCGTGCAAAGCTGGACGATTGGGGAGGCCATCGGCAATCTTTGGGGACAGTTCTTCGGGCGGCCCCTGTCCATGGCGATCATCGCACTGACACTGCTGACGTTTTTCTATCCGTTCCTGCCGCGCCTCAAGCAGGTTTTCTCTCGAAGCAAGGCGACGCCGGTCGAAGATCGCCAGCGCGCGCCAACACCTGCCGTCATGCGTGATCTGATTGCGCTTCTGATTGCTGGCGGGATCGCTCTGCTGGCGCTACAGCAATCGGCAGGTCTCAACCCGGAAGCAGCCGTGTTCCCCGAAACCATCGCGATGGCAATGGCAGCGCTCGTCCTGATGGCGCTCGTCCGGCTGGCCCTGACCCGGCATGTGACCGAGGTTGCCGTTGAGGGCTCATGGCTGCGTATGATTGCGCTGCCGGTTGTCATGCTGGCCGCCGTGTTCGCTTTCCCGACGCTTGGGTTCGCGGCAACCGCAGTTGTTCTTGGCCTTGCGCTGACAGTCATTGCGCAACACGACCTGTACTCGGTGCGGAGCTGGGCAATCCTGCTCATGAGCGTCACCGGTGTCATCGTCGCCTGCACGCTGCTTTTCAGCGAAGTCCTGTCGGTGCCGTTGCCGTAGCCTGTCAAATGACGCATGCCCACAAGCGGCCTAAACGTCAACGGATCCGCGAATATGTTCGTTGATCGCGCCCGCGGTCGTCCACCAGACAAGATCGCCGGAATTGGCTTTTATATGGGTCAGCGCGCGTTCCAGATGCTTGATCCTGTGCGGGTGCCCCATCAGATAGCCGTGAAGCGCAATTCCCATGACGAGAGGACGCGTTTTTGCTTCTTCCAGCATGACATCGAACGCGTCGATGATCATGTCGGCAAACTCGTTTCCCTCGCGCTTGCGTCCGACGATCTGGGGAATGTCATTCAGCTCCTGCGGATAGGGGACGGACAGAATGCGGTCCGAGCGCGTGGTCATCCAGGTCGGCTGATCGTCGTGGCACCAGTCCAGAAGGTATTCATAGCCGGCCTCCTGAAGCAGGTCCGGGGTGACATGGCTTTGAGAAATCCAGGGGCCGAGCCAGCCTTTCGGCTTGCGACCGTGTTGCGCGCTCAAGACTGCGGTCGATTGTTCGATGAGCATCCTTTCCTCGTTTTCGGACAAGACGCCCTGCCGCTCGGCATTTGTTCGGCCGTGCCCCGCGATTTCGTCTCCACGCGCAGCGAAAGCCTCGGCAAGACCAGGTGCCTCGGTGTAGATCTGCGAGTTGACCAGCGCAGTGCACGGCACTTCGAGCCTGTCAAACAGCTCGAGCAAGCGCGGTGCGCCCACCCTGTTGCCGTAGTCCCGCCAGGCAAAATTGAGGACATCAGGTTGCGGTCCGCCGGGGGCGAGCTCAGCACCCAATCCCTCGCCGAACGAGAAGACTTCCAGGTTCATGCCGAGATAGACCGCAAGGCGTTTGCCGTCGGGCCAGTCATAGTCCGCCCGGTCATGGATCGCGCTGAAGGCGTAGCGGCCGTGACGATTGATCTTCATTCCGGTTGACCCTTTTCGTGCCTTTCCGAGCTGCCCATCACCCGATCACCGTGCTGATATTTTGCTCAAATAATTAGCAAAAATGGTCTGACATCAAAAAATAGGCAAAAACCTATTGAAATGAATTGCATACAATTTATGTCATTGCCAGTGCCCAAACTCAGAATTTCAGTCCTTGTTGCCCAATATTGTATACGATCAGGAGACAGATCATGGATAGACGTTCGTTCCTTACAACGGCTGGTGTGGCCGGTGCCGCTACAGTTGCCGCTCCCGCAGTCGCGCGCGCCAACACGATCGAATGGAAGATGACGACGGCCTTTCCCGCAGGACAGCCGTTCTATTCGACGGGTCCGGGGTCACTGTCAGACTTTGCCGATCGTGTTCGTGCGATGTCGGGCGGCCGGCTCGATATCCAGGTATATAACG
>JBCDEN010000045.1:0-11814 GCA_039179715.1 Pseudomonadota bacterium | reverse complement strand
TGAAAGAGGGACTTGAGATGATGACGGGTCTGTTCTGGGATCTTGGCGACGGCTTCCCCTGACGATCCCCTGCCAGCGTCTGCCTGTGCTCCAGCGTTTCGTTTCAGGCGTTGCGTTTCAGGCGTTGCGTTTCAGGCGTTGCGTTTCGGGCGGAGCGGCCAGAGCTTCAGATCGGCGACAGCCTTGAGGAAGACAAGTATGGCGAGGACGCAAAGCGCGACCTTGCTTGTCGTTTCCATCGTTCCCTCGATCAGCAGGGCATGGATCACGGTACCTGCAACGATCACCAGCGCAAACGCCATATGCGCAAGCCGCCATGTGCGCGGCCGCAGCCGGAGCCGTTTGCGAAACAGGGCCACGAGCGCACTCAGGAACACCGCCCACATTGCAAGAACGCCCCATACCGAAAACGGTGTCGGCGAGCGGAACAGCAGCGCATCGACGACGTCAGGCGGACTGGTGATCCAAAGGCCACCGACATGGATGATTACGGCCAGCACGAGCACAACACCGGTCCAGCGGTGCAGGAGACGGCCCCTCAGGACGGTCAGGCCGGGAAGGTAACCACCTGCCAGCAACGGTTGAACCAACAGCAGCACAAGCGCAAAAATGCCGGCAAAACCGGCGGCGATGTAAACCGGCTGACGCCATTGAAGCAGCGGGCTTTGCGCCGCCGCGAGGATGGGCACCAGCATGACCGCCGCGAGGGCAATCCAGACAAGGATCGCTCGAAACCGCATTCCGATCAGAAAAACCGATCGCTCAGGCAGGCCGAAGCACGAAATGCGCTTCGAGGCTGGTGTCCCTGGCGCTCGGCATAACGGGCCTCAGAAACACCGTTTCAAACTCATCGCTGTCATAGGCCAGATGCGCGTGAGGCTGTCCGAACGCGGGCACGATCTGGGGCATCTCGAGACGGAACACGCCGTTTTCGTCAGTCAGGGTCGCACCGTGACTGCGCGCATCGCGCTCATGCCCTTCGGTGGTATGCGCCCAGATCTGGATGCGCTGCCCGGCGAGCGGGGCACCGTCACCGGCGCGGCGTACCGTACCGGACATCCAGAAGCCGCCGCCACCGATCCGGTCGACGATGGCTGCCCCCGGACGGTAGTTGTTGGATCCGCCACGCATCGAACGCGTCGGCGCAAGCCCCTGGGCACGGGCGGGAACAATCAGGCCGGACATCCCGGTCACCGCAACAGCGCTGCCGGCGGCAAGCAGCTTCCGGCGGGTGAACAGGTCATTGGTCATCTGTCGTCTCCTATCGAATAGGGTGTGTGTCGCCGGGTTTGCCTCGGCGGTCCGTTGTAACTGACATATAGTGCGATTGTGTCCATTTCCGAGACAAGGCAACCGGTGCGTGCATTAATTAGGCTCACGGTTTCGTGAAGGAACTTCGACGTCATGGATCACACTCCCGCTCCCCTCACCGGTTCCTCGGCAATCAAAGCGCTTGCGTGCCACTTTCAAGACGACAGGGACAGGTTCTTGATCACCGTTTCAACTGCGAGCATGAGAATCTGCACCTCCGGCGTTTGCGGTGCATTCGGACGGGTCATCAGCCCAACCGGTCCTTTTGTGATGTCGCTGTCGAATGGCAGGCGAACGAGAGAACCGTCCGCGGTCTCGGTCCTGACCACGCCGGAAGAAATGATCCAGACCGCATCCGTCTGACGGGTATAAAGACGTCCGAAGGCACCCGAAACGCTTTCGATCCGGTGCGGAATGTCGCCCACGCCGTTCGCGATCATGAAGCGTTCAACCAGCGGCCGGATCGCGGCCCCCTCGGGCGGGTAGATCACCGGCCAGTCGACGATGCGTTTCACATCCGGGTTGCCGAGCAGCGGATGTCCCTTGCGCACGACGAGATCCACCCGCTCGGAATAGAGCTGCGTGAAGGAGACGCCCTCCATGGAGTCCGGCCGGCCCAGGCGTCCGATCACAAGGTCGAGTTCACCCAGTTTCAGTCTTTCAATGAGATAGCCATGCGGACCATCCATGATCTTGACCAGAACGTTCGGCGCCAGGTCGGAAAATTCCCTTATGAGAGGCGGAATGAAACTCGCTGCAACGCTCGGCAATGCGCCCAGCTTCAAGGTGGTGCGCGCGTGCTCGCCTTCCTTTTCCACGCCGTCCAGCCCCTGCTGAAGGCTGGCGAGCGAAATCTGCGCGAAATGCAGAAACACCTTTCCCTGCTTGGTCAGGGCGATACCCGCCCTGTTACGCGTCATCAAGGACGCACCGATGATCTCCTCCAGCTCCTTCAGCGTCTTGGAAATGGCCGGTTGCGTGAGCGACAGCTTGTCGGCGGCCAGCTTCAGGCTGCGCTCATGCGCAATCTCCACGAAACACTGGATATGGCGGAACTTGATACGGCGGTCGATCATATAGTTTCCATTTCCAGAAACAAAAAGGCTTGTTATCTCATTTTACTTCTCAATTTCGGACATTCAATATGGGGACAACAGAGGAGGAACGCATGCGCACCCAAGTTGTCATTGTAGGCGGCGGGCCGTCGGGTCTGCTGCTCGGACAGCTGCTTCACAAACACGGCATCGAAACGGTCATTCTTGAACGAAAGACGCGCGACTACGTGCTTGCGCGCATCCGGGCCGGTATCCTGGAAACCGGCCTTGTCAACATGATGCGGGAAGCGGGCGTGGCCGAGCGCATGGACCGCGAGTGTTTCGTTCATCATGGAACCTGCATTTCCTATGAAAACGAGATGTTCGACATCAATTTCCGCGAGTTGATCGGGCAAAACGTGATCGTCTACGGCCAGACGGAAGTCACGCACGACCTTTACGACGCGCGCGCCGCCACCGGCGCGAAAACCTTCTTCGAAGTCGAAAATGTTGAGATCCAAGACGCGGACCGCGATGCGCCTTATGTGACCTTTCATGCAGAAAGCAGAGCGCAGCGGATCGATTGCGACTTCGTCGCCGGTTGCGATGGGTTTCATGGTGTCAGCCGCAAGACGATCCCCGAGACGGTGCGCAAGGAATATGAAAAGATCTTCCCGTTCGGATGGCTCGGGATTCTGTCCGAAACGCCACCTGTGCACGATGAGCTGATCTACGCCAATTCCACGCGCGGCTTTGCACTGTGTTCGATGCGCAACGAGAACCTGTCGCGCTACTACGTCCAGTGCGAGCTGTCTGACAAGATCGAAAACTGGAGCGATGACGCCTTCTGGGACGAACTCAAACGACGGCTGCCGGATTCGATCGCGGAGAAACTGGTCACGGGGCCTTCGATCGAGAAATCAGTCGCACCGCTGCGCTCCTTTGTTGCAGAACCGATGCGCTGGGGCCGCCTGTTCCTGTGCGGCGATGCCGCCCACATCGTTCCGCCGACCGGCGCAAAAGGACTGAACACCGCCGCCTCGGACGTGCACTATCTTTACGAGGCCCTTGTCCGGCACTATCGCGACAAGGACGACGAAGGCATTGAGCGCTACTCGGAAAAGGCACTGGCCCGTGTCTGGAAAGCGGAGCGTTTCAGCTGGTCAACGACAAATCTCTTGCATCGCTTCCCGGACCAGACCCCGTTTGACCTCAAGATGCAGAGGGCGGAAATCGAGTCGCTTCACTACAACGAAACCGCGCAGAGGTGGTTTGCGCAAAACTATGTGGGACTGCCCTACTGATGAGAATTGCGCGCCTCAAATCCGTTGACCTTCACTGGCGCGAAGATGGTGATCCCTACGGGATGCCCGTCGTCTTCGCCAACTCCCTCGGCACGGATCTGCGCCTCTGGGACAAGATCATTCCGTTTCTGCCGGCCTCGGGCCTTCGGCTGGTCCGCTTTGACAAGAGAGGTCATGGTCTTTCTTCTTGCCCGAAGCCGCCCTACACGATGAAAGCCCTTTGTGAAGACACTGAAGATCTTCTGCAGGAGATCGGCGTAACAAGCTGTATTTTCGTCGGTCTTTCGATTGGCGGATGCATCGGACAACTCCTTGCCAGCCGCCGCCCGAAGCTGGTGAAGGGCCTCGTTCTTTCCAATAGCGCGGCAAAAATGGGAACCGCACAGATGTGGCAAGACAGGATCGACCGTATCCGCGCCACCGGGATTGAATCGATGGCAGACGCTGTTCTCGAGCGCTGGTTCGCAGAACCATTCCGCAAGTCGGACGAAGCCATCGCGTGGCGCAACATGCTGACCCGGACACCCGCGGACGGTTACATCGGCTGCAGCGCAGCGCTCGCGGCAAGCGATCTCACGTCGGCGACTTCGGAACTCACACTGCCGGTTCTCGGTATCGGCGGCGAAAATGACCTTGCCAGCCCGCCCGCCATCGTCCGGGCAACGACGGAACTCGTGCCGGGCAGCCGGTATGTCGAGATTGCCACGGCCGGACACCTGCCCTGCGTGGAATCTCCAGAGATCTACGCCGGGCATCTCATGACTTTCCTGAAGGAGGATCTCCATGTCGGAACGGTATGAACGCGGCATGGACGTGCGCCGCGCCATCCTCGGCGACGATCATGTCGACCGGGCGGAAAGCTGCAAGACGGATCTGGACCAGCCGTTCCAGACGCTGATCACCGAAGGAGCCTGGGGAACCGTGTGGTCATCGGCAGGCATCAGCGCGCGCGAGCGCTCCATGCTCACGCTTGCGTTGCTGGCAGCGCTCGGCAACTTTGAGGAAATTCCCATGCACATCCGGGCCACGGAGCGGACGGGTGCGAGCAAGCAGGACGTCCTGGAAGCCTTTCAGCACGTGGCGATCTATGCCGGGGTGCCACGTGCCAACCAGGCCCTGAAACTTGCTAAACAGACATATGCCGAGATGGAAGCCGAATAAGGCTGCCGGCATTTTAGGAGAGGACCCGATGCTCAAACCAGCTGAATATCATCAGCGCGACCGCGAACGTCAGCCACCCGCCCTGACGCCGGACTACAAGACGTCCGTTTCGCGTTCACCGCAATATGCCCTGATCAGCCTGGAGAACACGGTCTCGGAGATCACCGGCCCCGTGTTCGGGCATAACGATATCGACCCGCTCGACAAGGATCTTCTGCACAATTACGCCAAACCGGGCGAGAGCGCGATCGGGGAGCGCATTATCCTGCACGGCCGCGTCATCGACGAGACTGCAAGACCTGTTCCCAATACCCTGGTTGAAATCTGGCAGGCCAATGCAGGTGGACGCTACCGGCACCGGAAAGACACCTACCTTGCCCCGATCGATCCGAATTTCGGCGGCTGCGGACGGACGCTCACAGACGGCGACGGCGCCTATCACTTCCGGACCGTGAAACCGGGCGCCTACCCCTGGCGGAACCGGGTGAACAACTGGCGGCCGGCGCACATTCACGTTTCGATTTTCGGCTCCGCGTTCTGTCAGCGGCTCATCACACAGTGCTACTTCGAAGGTGACCCGCTGATTCCGATCTGTCCGATCGTCAACACCATTCCCGATGCGGACGCGATCGAACAGCTCACCGCAAAACTGGATCTCAACGCGACCATCCCGCTGGACACAATCGCCTACAAGTTCGACATCGGGTTGCGCGGACGCCGCTCGACGCTGTTCGAGAACCGTCTGGAAGGGAACTGAGACATGCCGCAGGAACTTTCCTATCTGAAGGAATCGGCCTCGCAAACGGCGGGTCCCTACGTTCACATCGGGCTGGCCCCGGGCGCGGCCGGGTTCGACATCTACGAGCACGAACTTGGCTGGGACATCGCCGGACCGAATGCCAAGGGCGAGCGCATCCGCGTTGAAGGCGTCGTGATCGACGGTATCGGATCGCCGGTCAAGGATGTGCTGCTGGAAGTGTGGCAGGCAAATGCGGACGGAAACTTCGCACACCCGGAAGGTGGAGGCCCGGTCGAAGACGGATTCCGCGGCTGGGGACGCGTCATAACCGATTTCGAAACCGGCGAGTGGGGTTTCGACACGATCAAACCGGGGCCCTGCCCGGGCCGGAGCGCGAGCGTCCAGGCACCTCATCTGAGCCTTTGGATTGTCTCGCGGGGGATCAATATCGGTCTGAACACGCGCATGTATTTCGACGATGAAACAGATGCAAACGCCAAGGATCCGGTGCTGAACCTTATCGAATGGGAGCGCCGCCGGGCAACGCTGATCGCCAAAAGGAGTGAACGGGACGGAAAAATCGTTTACCGCTTTGACATCAAGCTCCAGGGGGAGGCCGAGACTGTCTTTTTCGACATCTGAGCAAGAACAATGACAAAACCATGTATCATCTGTGTCGCCATCACCGGATCGGTGGCGAAAAAGGAAAACAATCCAGCCGTGCCGATCACGGTCGAAGAACAGCTCGAAAGCACGCATGAGGCGTTCGAAGCGGGTGCTTCAATCGTGCATGCGCATGTCCGGAACGACGATCAGTCGCCATCGTCGGACCCGGAAAAATTCGCCCGGCTGAAAGAAGGCCTGGAAAAACACTGTCCTGGGATGATCATCCAGTTCTCGACCGGCGGCCGCTCCGGTGCGGGACAGGCGCGAGGCGGCATGCTGCCGCTGCAGCCGGACATGGCATCGCTGTCGGTCGGATCCAACAATTTCCCGACGCGGGTCTACGAGAACCCGCCTGATCTGGTTGACTGGCTGGCCGGCGAAATGCGGACCAACACGGTCAAACCCGAGATCGAAGCCTTCGACCTCAGCCACATCCATCAGGCTGCGGCGATGAACAGGGACGGCAGAATTCCGGGCCGGCTCTACGTGCAATTCGTGATGGGCGTCAAAAATGCGATGCCGGTCGACCGCGACGTCTTCGACTATTACATCAAGACGGTGCAGCGGCTGATCCCCGACGCGGACTGGTGCGCGGCCGGTATCGGGCGGAACCAGCTGACCGTGAACGAGTGGTGCATTGCGGCCGGCGGACATACGAGAACCGGGCTTGAAGACAATGTCCGTCTTGACCGTGAAACACTCGCACCGTCGAATGCTGCACTGGTGAAGCGCGCTGCTGACCTTTGCGACAAATACGAGCGACCGGTCGCGACCTGGCAGCAGGCCCGCGAAATCCTTGACCTGCCTCTAAGAGCCGCGGCTTGACGTTGCGCCCCGCCTGGCTCTCAATTGAGGGCCTATCCCGATAGTTGAGAGCCATGCCCGTTTCCCTGTTTTCCAGCCAAATTCATTCCGGGCTCTTTGCCGACGAGGAGCTTGCGGCCCTGTTCGGCGATGACGGTGACATCGCGCATATGATCCGTTTCGAGCAGGCATTGGCCGTTGTGCAAGGGCGGCTCGGCATCATTCCCGCGGACGCGGCAGCGACACTTGACCAATGCCTCGAGGACGCCTCGCCTGAGCCGGCCGGCCTGCGCGCGGGCACCGTGGCCGCAGGCGTTCCGGTGCCAGCGCTTGTTGCCGCCTTGCGCGAGATTGCGGGTGCGGATGCGGGCACGTGGCTGCATTGGGGCGCGACCAGCCAGGACGTCATGGATACGGCCCACATGCTCCAGGCGAAGACCGCGCTTGATATCCTGCAAGTCCGGCTCGACCGCCTGCTCGACACTCTGGAAACGCAGAGCAACACGCATGCGGACCGGCTTCTGGCCGGGCGTACGCGCAGCCAGGTGTCAACACCGGTGACACTGGGATACCGGATCGCGCAATGGGCCCACCCCCTGATCGATGCGCGCAACGAGATGGCCACGCTCCGCGAGAACGCCCTTAGGGTCCAGTTTGGCGGAGCATCCGGCGTCAACAGCGCCATCGCACCGGACGGAGCGCGCATCGCCGAGGCACTTGCGTTGGAACTCGGGCTCGCCGACGCGCCCTCCTGGCATGTCAACAGGACACCCATCCTGCTCCTGTCCGGCTGGCTTCAACGCATTTGCGCCGCGCTTTCCTCGATGGCGGGCGACCTGATCTTGTTGGGCCGTTCGGATATCGGCGAAGTCGCCAGCGGCGCCGGCGGCGGCTCGTCGACGATGCCGCAGAAATCCAACCCGGTTCAGGCGGAAACCATTCAGGTGCTTGCGCAGATCGCCAATCATGCACACAGCGCGCTCGCCGCAGCCGCCGATCCGCTTGAAGAGCGCGACGGTACAAAATGGCCCCTGGAGTGGATGATGCTGCCGCAACTGTTCGTGGCGGCAGGTTCGGCGGTTCATCATGCGCAGGCGCTTTCCGAAAGCCTGAGACCCAATGAAGCCCAATTGACCGCGACGCTGGCCGCCAACCCCGAGATCATGGCCGAGGCCGCAAGCTTCGCTCTTGCAAGGGCAGGGATTTCGCGGCACGAGGCGAAAGATATTGTTGCGCGGGCAGCAGCAGCCGACGCGCCCTTCCCTGACGCGCTGGCAAGGCTCAGTACCGCCGGAATCGACTGGAACGCGGTGCTCGACCCGGCAAGCGCCATTGCGCCCTGCAAGGAAATGTCCCGCAGGATTTTCGCGAAACGTTCAAACGGCTGACGCGATTACCTCAGGACCTGCGGCAGCCAGAGCGTGATCGCCGGGAAACTGACCAGCAGGATCACCCTCAGAACCTCCGCACCGAAAAACGGCACGACGCCCTTGAAGGTCTCGATCATCGGCGTATCGCGGGCGAGCGAGGAAATCACGAAGACGTTCATGCCGACCGGCGGCGTGATCAGGCCGAGCTCCACGACGATTAACGCCAGAATACCAAACCAGATCTTCAGGTCATCGGTACTCATGCCAAAGCCGGCACCGTCCGCTCCCTGATAGATGCCGCCGTTGATCTCGACGAGCACCGGCCAGAAGAACGGGATCACAAGCAGGATCATGGAGAGGCTGTCCATCAGGCAGCCGAGAAAGATCAGGGCAATCAGCAGGATGATCAGAACCGTCATCGGCTCCAGTCCGGACCCGGCGATCCAGGCAGCCGTTTCCTGCGGCAGTCCCACGCGGGACATGAAGATCTTCAGGAGTTCCGCCCCCAGGATGATCAGATAGATCATGCCCGAGGTCCCGGCCGTTTCCTTCAGTGCCGCCACGAAGTCCGTGCGGGACAGCTTGCGCTGCACGAGGCCGAAGAAAAGCACGAGAAACACGCCGACCGCCGCCGCCGGGGTCGGGTTGAAGAAGCCGAAATAGATGCCGCCGATCACCAGCCCGAAGATCACCAGAACAGGGATCATGCCGACGGTTGCCTCGACAAACTCCGTGCTGCTGGCAACACCGCCCTTGGGTCCCGACGCAGGTTTGATGGCGACATAGACCGCGATGGTCAGAAGGAACATTACCACGGCCAGAATGCCCGGCAAGAATGCCGCCATGAACATGGTAACGATGTTCGCCTCGACGATGACCGCGTAAATGATCAGGACGACAGAGGGAGGAATAAGAATGCCAAGCACGCCCCCTGCCGCCAGGGTTCCCGTCGCGAGCGCGCCGGAATAGTTGTAGCGGCGCAGTTCCGGAAGCGCGACCTTGCCCATGGTGGATGCGGTTGCAAGCGACGATCCGCAGACGGCTCCGAACCCGGCGCATCCGGCGATGGCAGCCATGGCAGTGCCGCCGCGCATCCAGCCGAGCCAGGCATTCGCGCCCCTGAAAAGGGCCTGACTCAGGCCGATCTTGGAGGCAATCGCACCCATCAGGACGAACATCGGTACGACAGACAGGTCGTAGATGGAAAACTGACCGTATGCCAGGGTCTTGAGCTGGCTGAGGACGAGGGCCGGACCGTTCAGCATCATCGTGCCAACGCCGCCGACGAGGATCATCGCATAGGCAATCGGTATCCGGATCGCAATCAGGAAAACAAGTACGGCCAGGGCACCGAGGCCGAGGACAAGCGCGTCCGTCATGCTGTGATTATCCTTTCGCCAGAGCGCTTGCGTCTCGAAGCAGGGTGACGACGGCCGCAACGGCCAGCAGCGCCAGGGAGACGAGAATCGGAATGAAAGCGATCCAGTGCGGGATCTGCAAAATGGTCGTGGTGTAGTCGTATTCTTTCTGATCGAGCATGCCGAAATACATGCGCCAGATCAGCAGGCTCGCAAAGCCGAGCGCAACCAGCGATCCAAGCAGTGTGAAGAACGCGATTGTTCTTTTGGAAGCCCCCGAGGTGAAGATATCCGCCGATACGTTTGCTCCGACCAGCTGACAATAAGGCAGGAAGGCAAAGACCGCGACTGCCACACCCATCTCGGTGAGTTCGAAATCGCCGGGAAACGGCTTTCCGAAAATCGATCCGATGATCGACACCATGTTCACGCCAACCACGGCAAGCAGCAGCAAGCCGCCCAGTAACGCCCATGCCGTGATCACAAGGCTGGCAGCCCCGGCAAGTCCGGAGCCGCCCTGTTGTGTCTCATCCGGCATCAGTTGGACGCTTTGTTGGCGACAGCTGCCCTGGCCTTTTCGACCAGCGCGTTGCCATCGATCCCCTTTTCACCAACTTCTGCGACCCAGCGATCGACCACCGGTGCCAGAACCTCGTTGAAGGCGGCGGTTTCTTCCGGCGACAGGATGATATGCGTGTTGCCGGCCTTGGTTGCCAGACCGATGCCGAAATCGTCGGCCCCGGTCCAGATGTCACCTACTTCCTTCGCCCAGACCTCGTCGGAGGCATCGCGGAACGCCTGTTTCACGTCATCGGGCAGCGCATCCCAGCGGGCCTTGTTCATCGACACCTGGAACACCGTCGTGCCGAAGCGCTCCTTGTCCGCGCCCTCGATCTGGTATTCCGTCTGCTCCTGGATCTTGAGCGGCGGAATGATCTCCCACGGGATCATGGCCCCGTCGATGACGCCCTTCTGCAACGCCGTCGGCAATTCCGGCACCGGCATGGCGACCGGAGATGCGCCGAGAGCCTCGATCACCCAGGCACCCGTGCGGGTCGGGATGCGGATTTTCTTGCCTTCCAGATCCGACGGCTTGCGGACCTCGCTGTCCGTCATGTGAATGCCCTGACCCGCATGCACATGCAGGAACATGACCTCGACACCCTTGTAGTCGTCCTTCAGGTCGCTTTCGAAGAGCTCCTTCAAGGCAAGGTTCGTGGCCGCCGTATCGTTCTTGTGAACGCCCGGCAATTCGAACACTTCCGAACGCGGGAACAGGCCCGGCGTATAGCCGTTCACTGTCCAGACAAGATCAACCACACCATCACGAACCTGGTTGATCAGCTCGGGCGGACGTCCGCCAAGCGTCATGGCCGGATAGATTTCGATCGACACCTTGCCGCCCGAGTTCTCTTCCACCTTCTTCGCCCACGGCACCAGCATCTGCGCGTGCGCAGGTGCCTTTTCGCCGATGAAGTGATGCAGCTTGAATTCATGGTCCGCCGCTGCGCCGGGCGTCGCACCCAGTGCCAGCAGCGCGGCTCCCAGAATCAGATTTTTCAGATGTCTCATGTTTTCTCCTCCACGCGGGATCCGGTCGCGGATCCATATCCTCGCTCTGCGTTCTCATGCGACAGACCGTCGCGTGACTCTGCCGCCAAATGCAACCGGACATCTTGTCCTTTGGTTCCGGTCCGCTCCTCCCATTCGCGAGCATCACCTACCCGGTTCGTGTGACGATTCAAGCAAACAGGAGGTATGACGGCCGCCCCGGCCGCTTCAGCGCTTCAAAGCATTCTCACTAATAGGTTTCGGAATGTAAATTAAGTTCTGAGCCCATATAGTTTCCGTTTTTGGAAACAAACGGAGCCACCAATGCTTGGCCCGGTCACGCCGCGCGCCGCGTTTGTAACGGGCAGATCCGATGCAAGCTGAGGCACAAGCGGGTCTAGTACCGAAAAGTCCGTTTCCCTGAGCATCCATCGGATCTGACCGTTACAAACGCGGCGCGCGGCGTGACCGGGCCAAGCATTGGTGGCTCCGTTTGTTTCCAAAAACGGAAACTAT
>JBCDEN010000199.1:0-6812 GCA_039179715.1 Pseudomonadota bacterium | reverse complement strand
CGGAAAAACAGGCGTGGCGGATGATCTTCGCGCAAGAGCGGCGTGATCTGAAATTCGGGAAAATCTGCCTTGACCAACGGCCCTCCGATCGGGCCCCAGAGGATGGCCGCGTCAATGGTCCCAGATCTCAGGTCCTGAAGCATGTCGATTGCCGGGGATTCGACCCGCCGGTCGACAAACAGGTGATAAGGTTTCGCCATTGCGATCAGGCCGTTTCTTGCAAGGTGCGATGCCGGCGGCGAACCTGCCACAATCCCGAGCCGCTTCCCGTCAAGCATCTCGTCGGAAAGCGTTTTGACGCCCGATAGGCTGCCGTCTTTCGGCACGATCAAGGCGTAGGCCGATGTCATGTAGTGGTTGGTGTTCAGAACCAGCTCATGTCCCTGCGCATATCCAATGATCACATCGCACCGGTTCGCCCGCAGCGTATTGCGCACGAAACCGGTTGCCATCGGGAACCAGGTATAGGCGAGTGGCCGCTCGAGCTTCGCGGCGAACAGCTCTGCCAGACGATTTTCGTAGCCTGACCCGTTTTCGTGGGACAAGGGCAGGTTTGCAGGATCGGCGCATACGCGAAGCTCAGACCTGGACACAAGGTCCGAGGTTTGCGCAACTGCGCGGTACGTTTCGCCGGGCAGAGATCCGGCTGCAAGCGAGAAAAAGGCGGTCACAAGGATCGCGGCCAGCTCGTTCGGCCTCCGGCCCGGCCGGTTCCCGCCGTCGATGTCATCGCACCGGGTTTGCCGGTGCGTGCACCCGCGCCCGCTAACCCAGGCAGGCATTTTCCTCTTCCCGGATGTCATCCGACTTAGCCTCTTTCTTGCCCGGCCTGCCGCGTGCGACCACATCCGTGCCGCGGGCTTTCAGATAGACGTATATGTCGTCCAGGTAACACATCACGTTCGGATTGGTACCGAAGGCGGGCATCACGGAGTTCGCGGAGGCATTCACTTGCTTCCGCCCGTTCGTGACGACATCGACAAAGTCGTAATAGTCCATCTCGATGGCTGAAACCTTCAAGGCGGGCGCATAAGTCGACCCTTCTCCCTCAGGGCCGTGGCAGACGTGACACTCGGAGTGATACCGGCGGAACCCCGAATAGGTCAGCCAGTCTACGGTTCCGTCTTCCTGCACCCTGTAGGTCGGGATATCGTCGTCGGTGAAGTACCGGCCACCTTCTTCATACGCGACCGCAACAAGGGCCGCGTCGATTGTGTCCTCCCCGATTGCAGCAGCCGCCGTTGTCAAGATGCAGACCGCTGCCGCGGCGAGGCTGGTAAGGCTGTTTGTGCGCATCAACTGTCCTTCGGGGCTGGCGCGCCGGACTGCTTTTAGTCCGGCTGGAGCACGTGTCTCCAGCGGCGTTGGCTGGAAGTTCTTCAAAGACCGGCGCGGACTGCCGCGCCGGTTCGACTCTTCACGATGCCGGTCAGTTCGGGAGGGCGAAAACCGTGAGCTGACCGCCAAGGGCGGTGTAGTCACTCAACGCGGCATAGCCGCCCACTGCACCCAAACCTTCATTCGGATTGGTCAGGCCCGCAGCAAGCCCGATACCTGCCCAGCCTCCGATTCCGGACAAGACCGCGACATACTGCTTGCCCTTATGCGTATAGGTCATCACGTTGCCGATGATCCCGGACGGTGTCTTGAACTTGTAGAGTTCCTCACCCGTCGTGGCGTCCACGGCCTTCAGGTAGCCTTCAAGCGTGCCGTAGAAAACTATGTCTCCGGACGTGGCGAGTGCCCCGGACCAGACCGAGAACTGCTCCGGAATCGACCAGACGATCTCACCCTTTTCATTGTCCCAGGCAATGAAGTTGCCCATACCGCCATGACTGTCGCCTGCGGGATACATGGACAGGGTTGCACCGACATAGGGCTGACCGGCCGTGTAGCTGACGCGGAACGGCTCATAATCCATGCACACGTGGTTGGTCGGCACGTAGAAGAGACCCGTTTCCGGCGAATAGGAAGCCGGCTGCTGGTCTTTCGAGCCAAGCGCTGCCGGACAAACACCGGTCGTGTTGACATCCTCGCCGTTTTGCCTGGTGGAGTATTGTGAAACCACCTGCGGCCGGCCGTACTGGTCCGAATTCGGATCCATGACAACTTCCGTTGCCCAGTTGACCTTCGGATCGAACTTCTCGGCGACCAGCAGTTCGCCGGTCACGCGGTCAAGCGTGTAACCGAAGCCGTTCCTGTCGAAATGGGTGAGAAGCTTGCGCATCTCGCCACCAAATTCCTGCTCCGTCAGGATCATCTCATTGACCCCGTCGTAGTCCCATTCGTCATGTGGCGTCATCTGGTAGAACCAGCGTGCCATGCCGGTATCGACATCCCGCGCCATGATTGTCATGGACCAGCGGTTGTCTCCGGGACGCTGCGCCGGGTTCCAGGTCGAGGGATTGCCGGTTCCGTAGTACATCAGGTTCTCTTCGGCATCATAGGAGTACCATCCCCAGGTGGTGCCCCCGCCGATCTTCCACTGATCGCCTTCCCATGTGTTTAGACCAGACTCCTTGCCGACCGGTTTTCCAAGATGTGTGGTCTTTTCCGGATCAATGAGAATGTCGCTGTCAGGTCCCATGGAATAGGCGCGCCAGGCAAGTGAGCCGTCCTTGGTGTTGTAGGCGGTCACAGACCCGCGAACGCCGAATTCACCGCCGGAAATCCCTACAATAACCTTGTCCTTGACCGGCATCACCGTCGCGGTGTTGGTTTCGCCGATTGCCGGATCGCCATTGACGACGCTCCAGATTTCTTCACCTGTCTTGGAATCGAGAGCCACCAGCTTCGTGTCGGCCTGATGCAGGAAAATCTTGCCGTCCGCATAGGCGACGCCGCGATAGACCGTGTCGCAGCACATCACCGCGATAACGTCAGAATTCTGCTTTGGCTCGTATTTCCAGATGATCTTTCCGTCATTTTCAAGATCGAGTGCATAGACCGTGTTCGGGAACGGCGTATGCACATACATGACATTGCCGATGACAAGCGGAGAGCCCTCATGGCCGCGCAGCACACCGGTTGAAAACGTCCAGGCCACCTGGAGGTCCTTGACGTTGTCCTTGTTGATCTGGTCCAGTTTGGAGAAGCGCTGGTTCTTGTAATCTCCGGTCTGGCTGACCCACTGGTTCGGGTCGTCCATCATGCTTTGCAGGTTCGCGTCCGCATGGGCTGTTCCGGCGCTAATGGCCAGCGCAGCGGCGGCAATGAATAGGTGTCTCATGTTTTCCTCCCGTGACGAGACTGGGGCGTTTCATGCGTCAGGCCAGCATCAACAAACCTTCGGACAGCGGGCCGCATATCCATGCACCCGGGACCGGTCTGGCTGTCGAACAAGCCGTCTGTTCCACTGGTGTCCTAGTTCCCTCCCTCTTCTTCGAACGTCGCCAGATAGGCGACGATGTCCTGCCGGTCCTTTTCCTTGCGTAACCCCGCAAAGCTCATTTTCGTGCCCGGTAGAAACTTCTTCGGTTTGGTCAGAAAGACGTCCAGGTTTTCAACGGTCCAAACCAGCTGGTCCTGGTCCGCAGCCTCCCGCAAAGCCTTGGAATAGCTGAAGTCCGGCTGCATCGCCGCTGCCGCGCCGACAACACCGTTCAGGATAGGTCCCGTCTTCGCCGCCGCATCTGCGCCAACCGCATGACAAGCCTTGCACTTCCGGAAGACCCTTTCTCCCTTGACCGGGTCGCCCAGTTCGAAGGCGTTCGCGGGCTGCAGCTGCGCAAGGGGCAAAAGGGCCAGCAGAAACAGGTATCGTTGTGATGCGACCGGTATCGTCATGCCGTCCCCTTGCCGTTTGTCTGGTGGTCGTGCTTGCTGTTCAGACGTTCGGCATGCCAGGCGATGTGATCGCCGCCGAATGTTGAAACGAAGAAATACGAGTGGTCGTATCGTTTCTGCATCCGGATCACAGCTGGCTGACAGGTTTCTGTCACAACGCCGGCAAAGGCTTGCGGCCTGAGAAGATTGACGAACTGGTCGTCGGCACCCTGATCAATCAGGATATCGCCGTTCCAGCCGCGCTCGCGCAGCAGGATCGTGGCATCATAATCTGCCCAGGCCGCCTCATCGTCTCCCAGATATGCGGCAAGCTGCTTGCGGCCCCAGGCGGACTGGGTCGGATTGGTGATCGGTGCGAACGCGGAGACGGACTGGTAGAGCGCCGGATTGCGCAGGGCGATCGTCAACGCGCCGTGTCCGCCCATGGAATGTCCGGTGATCCCATGTCGCTCGCTCAGCGGGAACGATAGCTGCGCCAGTTCGCGAAGTTCCTTGACGACGTAGTCATACATCCGGAAATGCGTGTTCCAGGGCGATTTCGTTGCGTTGACGTAAAAGCCGGCTCCCTGGCCGAGATCATAGGATTCGTCATCCGCAACTCCTTCGCCGCGCGGGCTCGTGTCGGGAAAAATGACAGCAACCCCGTGTTTCGACGCATGGGCCTGAAGACCTGCCTTGGTCATGGCGTTTTCATGGGTGCAGGTCAGGCCCGACAGGTACCAGAGGCAGGGCACCACTCCCTCCGTTGCCTGTGGCGGCAGGAAGATCGCAAACGTCATCTGGCAGCAACAAGCGGCAGAGTGGTGTTTGTAGACCGTCTGCACACCGCCAAAACATTTGCTTTCGGCAAGGGTTTCCATTGCTTGTCCACCTAGTAGAGAACGACGGATCGGATGGATTCGCCCGCATGCATCAGATCGAAGCCCTTGTTGATGTCGTCGAGCGGCATGGTGTGTGTGATCATCGGATCGATCTCGATCTTGCCGTCCATGTACCAGTCGACGATCTTCGGCACGTCCGTGCGCCCGCGTGCGCCGCCGAAGGCCGTGCCACGCCAGGACCGGCCTGTCACCAGCTGAAACGGGCGCGTTGCGATCTCCGCCCCTGCCGGCGCAACACCGATGATGATGCTCTCGCCCCAGCCCTTGTGCGCCGATTCAAGCGCCGCCCGCATCACCTGGACATTGCCCGTCGCATCAAAGGTGTAATCCGCACCGCCCTTGGTCAGATCGACCAGATACGGCACCAGGTCGCCCTCAACCTCGGACGGGTTGACGAAATCGGTCATGCCGAAACGGGTCGCCATGTCCACCTTGGCCGGGTTCAGGTCAACGCCCACGATCTGGTCCGCACCGGCAAGGCGCAGGCCCTGGATCACGTTCAGACCAATGCCGCCGAGACCGAAGACAATCGCGCGTGCGCCCTCTTCCACCTTGGCCGTGTTGACGACCGCACCAATCCCCGTGGTCACGCCGCAGCCGATGTAGCAGACCTTGTCAAACGGCGCGTCGGGACGGATCTTGGCCAGCGCAATCTCCGGAACAACGGTGTAGTTGGCAAAGGTCGACGTGCCCATGTAGTGCAGGATCGGATCGCCATCGAGCGTGGTGAAGCGGGACGAGCCGTCCGGCATCAGCCCCTGACCCTGCGTGGAGCGGATCGCCTGACACAGATTGGTCTTCGGGTTCAGGCAGTACTCGCAGTTGCGGCATTCAGGCGTATAGAGCGGAATGACATGATCGCCCGGCTTCAGCGTGGTCACGCCCGGCCCCACTTCCACAACGACACCCGCGCCTTCATGACCCAAAATCGCAGGAAACAGACCCTCCGGATCCGCGCCAGACAGCGTGAACTCATCGGTATGGCAGATCCCCGTGGCCTTCACCTCCACAAGAACCTCAAACGCACGAGGACCTTCAAGATTGACCGTCGTCACCTCAAGCGGGCTCTTTGCGGAAAATGCAACTGCTGCACGCGTTTCCATACATAGTCTCCAAACAGGCAATATTGGAATGCCCGACAGTTACAGCGACTATATTCCCGCGCCCTTTTGTGACAATTGCGACCTTAGTGTGTATTTCCGAACGTAGACTTTTTTCATTATCTTATTAGTATCATTACGCTAGTGGATCTCGAACATGGAAATTAACAAAAAAACAAAGGCCTTTTTTATTTCCACATTACTTGCACTTTTGTGGAGCTTCAGTCATGCGCATGCAGCCGCATTCGATGATCCCTCCTGGCCGTGTCAACAGCGAAAAGTCGTGGACTTGTCCCTGGGCATCATGTGGACCGCTCCACTCCCCAGGGAATTCGACGCGAACTCTCGTCGCGCGCTGCCCAAAGAGGCGCAAGACCTCGTTGTGCTGCTGTCGCTGCGACGGGTGTCACTTGAACAGGCGGAGGAAGCCGTGAGGTCGTTTTCAAAAAACGCCGAACGCGCAGATGACGACATCATGCTTTCCATTTTTGCCGCTGTTTTCGATACGCTCGCGGATACGCGCCGCCATGTCATCGACGGCATAGAACAGTATTCCCTGAAACAGATTGCGTTGTCGGAGAGGATCGACGCCGCGCGATCGCAGATGCGTACACTCGCTGAAACCGGCGATCCGGATTTCGACAGGATCGACCGCCTGGAAGAGCAACTCGACTGGGACGAGCGCGTTTTCCGGGACCGGGCCAGATCGTTGACCTATGTCTGCGAAACCCCGGTCCTCATCGAAAAGCGGCTATATGCGGTTGCCCAAATGCTCCTGAAACACGCGCGCTAGGGTACGGACTCATAAATGAGGCCGAAAGGGTTTGAGGCGGCTTGCGTCTCGTCAAGGAGCGGAAGCGCAGGAAATGTGGTTCATTTTCAAGCCTTTCGCAACGCGGAGGAGAAGCAAGCCGGTCAAATCCGAAGGACATGGAAATGGCTTCACCCCGAGGCGTCAGCGTGCTTGACCGGGCAGGACGCCCGCTCCGCACACCCTTCCTAACGGGATTTCGCCATTTCGCATGCCATTTCAGTCTCATTTATG
>JBCDEN010000390.1:0-4693 GCA_039179715.1 Pseudomonadota bacterium | reverse complement strand
GCGACAGGCCATCCGAGTTTCGTCATGTCCGCGAGCTTTACCAACCAGGTTCTGGCCCAGATCGAACTCTACACCAAGGGTGATCAGTACAAGAACGAAGTCTACGTTCTTCCCAAGCATCTCGACGAAAAGGTCGCCCGGCTTCACCTTGAGAAACTCGGTGTCACGTTAACCGAATTGACCGACAATCAATCCGATTATCTGGGGATTAATAAGACCGGTCCCTTCAAGTCAGAGCACTACAAGTACTGATTTCCAGAATCATGGCCACTACATGTAGTAACGGCCATGATTCGACCATGTGAACAAAAAAATGCAGAACCCTTCAATTTGAAGGGTTCTGTTAACTTTTCGGTTACGGACTCTTCTGCGTGATTCTCAAAAAGGTTATGGTTGAAACGAATCAGAGGCCAGGAGGCAAATGTCTCTGATTTGCTCCCAGAAACCGGGGGCTGCACCCGCATGGCGGGATTGGCGGCGTAAGGGGATCAGGAAATGCCGAAAGGCGGCAGGGACGACGTGCATGTTGGCGCGTCGTGGCGAGATCGGAGTCTGAAAACGGTTAAGCTCGGCAGCACAGCGCTTGCCGGCTACGGTGTCATGACGGCTCCGGTTTCCGCTGACATGCTCGCCAACACCTCGGCTGCCATCAATCCCGGTGCCATGATCCTGGTCGGAGCGGTCGGCGGCATGTGCGCCTTTGCGGTCACAGCCGCAATCTCCCTTGTCCGCCATCGCAAGCAATCCGCTCTTGTCACCGCCGCGCTCGAGAAGGAGAAGGCGGACCTCAAGTTCCGCGTCGACCGCCTGGAGACCATGCTCAACACGGACGAGCAGCGTGTGATTGTCTGGACAGGCAACGGCGCCGTTCCGCAGATCTGGGGTGTTCTCCCGGAAAAATCCGGTGTGCCGCGTCCCCCGGCGCAATTGCTGGCGTTCGGCAGTTGGCTCACTGCGAAATGCGCGGGAGACCTTGAGCGTCATCTCGACATGCTGTTTCGCGTGGGCGAAGCCTTCACCGCAACACTGAAGACGCGGACGGGCACTTATGTGGAAGCGCTGGGCCGCACCACCGGCGGTGCGGTGGTCCTCCGGCTGCGTGACCTGACCGGCGAACGGCAGATGCAGGCGGAGCTCGCCGCGCGCAATGCCAAGATTTCCGGCGAACTTCACATGCTGCACGCCTTGCTGGACGCCATGCCGGCACCGGCCTGGCAACGGGACTCGGAAGGCAAGCTCAGCTGGGCGAATGCCGCTTATGCCGAAGCGGTCGAGGTTGCGGACGCGGAAAGCGCAGTGAGGGACGGCGTGACCTTCCTGGATGCTGCGGCACGTACGGCGATGGCTGTCCAGCGCACCGAAGACGGCTGTTTCAGTGCGCGCATACCGATTGTCGCATCCGGAGCGCGGCGCGTCTTTGAGGTGACCGATGTCAACGCGAGTGTCGGCGGGGCCGGCATTGCCGTGGACATCAGCGAACTTGAACAGGCGCGCAAGGAGCTTGGTCGCGCCGAGGAGTATCACGGCCGCACGCTCGATCAGCTTGCCGCCGCCGTCGCGATCTTCGGCAGCGACCGCAAACTGCAGTTCTACAACGCGGCCTTCCGGCAATTGTGGGACCTGGACGACGCCTTTCTGGAAAGCAAGCCCGAGGACGGTACCGTGCTCGATTCTCTGCGTGCATCGCGCAAGCTGCCCGAACAGGCCGATTACCGCGTCTGGCGCAACAAGATGCTGGAAAGTTATCAGTCGCTTGAAGCGCGCGAGAACTGGTGGCACCTGCCGGACGGGCGCACGCTGCGTGTCATCGCCAACCCGCATCCGCAGGGCGGCGTGACCTATATCTACGAGAATTTCACCGAGCGCCTGGACCTGGAAAGCAAGTACAACGCACTGACACGTGTTCAGGGTGAAACGCTGGACAATCTCTCCGAAGCCGTTGCGGTGTTCGGTTCCGACGGCAAGCTGAGGCTCTGGAACCCGGCATTCGGACGGATCTGGCAGATCGATGAAAGCCGGCTTGCCGAACTGCCGCATGTCAATCAGGTCGTCTCCGCCTGCACGCTCAGTGAAGTGGAAGACACGGCCTGGCAGCAGCTTGCCAGAAATGTCACCGGCCTCCTGGACAACAGGACGCACAAGGTCAGCCGTCTGGAGCGCCACAACGGCGACGTGCTCGACTATGCCACGGTCCCCCTGCCGGATGGCGGCACGCTTGTCACTTTCGTGGATGTGACCGACAGCGTGAATGTCGAGCGTGCGCTTCTGGAGAAGAACGAAGCGCTGCAGCAGGCCGACCAGATCAAGAACGCCTTCATCCAGCACGTCTCCTACGAACTCCGCTCGCCGCTGACAAATATCATCGGCTTCGCACAGCTCCTGTCCGATCCGAAATTCGGCGAGTTGAGCGAAAAGCAGGGCGAATATGCCGAATACATCCAGTCGTCTTCGTCCGCATTGCTTGCGATCATCAACGACATTCTGGATCTGGCGACGCTCGATGCCGGCATCATGGAACTCGATCTCGGCGAGGTCGATGTCGCGTCCACCGTGTCGGCCGCCGTCGAAGGGCTCAAGGACAGGATCGCGGAAGCCCAGATCACGCTGCGCATGGACGTTCCGGAAAACATTGGCGTCATGGTCGCCGATGAGAAACGCCTGCGTCAGGTCCTGTTCAACCTGATCGCGAATGCCGTCCGCTACTCGGAAGAAAACGGCGTTGTCGATGTCAGCTGCAACCGCGATGAGGAATCGGTCACCTTTGTCGTGCAGGACCACGGCTACGGCATCCCGGCCGAGGTTCTGAAACAGGTATTCAACCGGTTTGTCGGCCACGACACCGGCAGCCGCCGGCAAGGCGCCGGCCTTGGCCTTGCGATCGTGAAGAGTTTCGTCGAGCTTCACGGCGGCAGCGTTGACATTCAATCGGCGGAAGGCAAGGGAACCACGGTCACCTGCGTGTTCCCGTCCCAGCCCGAATTGACGGATCAGGTCGCCGCCGAATAGCAACAGGACAGCCCATGGCAGAGCATCGGCTGCGGGAGCTCCCTGCGTCATTTCTCAAAATGGAGACGAAGGACGAGGCGGAAACGTTGTCGTTTGCCGAGGATGTCGCCATGATCTTGAGGCCGGGCGACGTTGTCTGCCTCTCCGGAGATCTGGGCGCTGGAAAATCCACATTCGCCCGCGCCTTGATCAGGACACTCGCGGATGACAATGCCCTTGAGGTTCCTAGCCCGACATTCACGCTCGTCCAGTCCTATGAGCTGCCGAGATTCGATCTGGCGCATCTCGATCTTTACCGGCTTGAGGAGCCGGAAGAGATCGAGGAACTCGGTCTTCCGGATCTGCTCCAGACCGGCGCCGCACTGATCGAATGGCCCGAATTGGCTGCGGAGTTCCTGCCGCAGGACGCGTTGTGGATCCAGATCAGCCAACCGGACGGGGATGCCAGCCGGCGGCAGTTCGAGCTTTATTCGCCGCAGCAGGGCTGGCAGGACCGGATCGCACAGACGCGCGACACGCGCGCTTTTCTGCAAGAAGCGGAGCTCACGCGTGCCGGGCGCCGTTTTCTCGCGGGCGATGCGTCCCTGCGCACCTTTGAAAGCATCGTGACGGCGGATGGAAGGCGGGTCCTGATGCGCTGGCCGTTTCGCGATGGCGGCGTGCCTGAGACCGTGCGGGCCTACATGAAGAGCGTTCATCTTGCCCAAGACTGCCGCGCGGTTCTGGCCATCGGCATGGAGTTGCGCAAGCGTGGGATCAGAGCGCCCGAAACCATCGCCGCCGATCCGAAAAAGGGTCTTGTATTGCTTGAGGACCTCGGGCGGGACACGATTGTCGTAGACGGAGAACCCGATCCGCAGCGCTACGCCGCCGCTGTCGAGGTTCTGGCCGCGATGCACAGCCAGACCTGGCCCGGCACGGTGGAGTTGCCGGAAGGCGGCCGATACGAGCTGCAGCCCTATTCCGACAGGGCCCTGATTGCCGAGGCCTCGCTGTTTCTCGACTGGTATGTACCGGAAACGGGCAAGACCCGTGTGGACGCGGCACTGCGCAAAGACTTCGAGGCGCTCTGGCAGCAAAGCCTGAATGAAATCGCGGACGCACAAACAGGCTGGGTCCTGCGTGATTTCCATTCTCCGAACCTGCTCTGGCAGGAAGGTGCAAGCGGAACCGACCGTATCGGCCTGATCGACCTGCAGGACACGGTGATCGGACCGGTTGCCTACGACGTGGCATCGCTTCTGCTCGACGCGCGCACGGATATCAGCGCCGAGCTGGAAACACGCCTTTACGATGCCTATGTCGGGAAGATGGAAACGCTCTCGCCGGTGTTCGACAGGGAAAGCTTTTCCAGGGCATATTCGGTGATGGCGGCACAGCGCATCACGAAGATCCTCGGAATTTTCGTGAGATTGGCGCGGCGGGACTCCAAGCCGTCATATTTGAGCCATCTGCCGCGTATGCTAGGCTATCTGGACCGGGTGTTCCAACGTCCGGGCATGTCCGATTTGAAGGACTGGTATGGGCAATTCCGGTACTGAGAGCGCGCAGCCTGTCCGGAACAACCGTTTGAGAGACACGATGACACAGAAGCGGTTTCGACCGACAAGGGCAATGATCCTTGGTGTCGGTCTCGGCAAGAGGATGCGGCCCCTGACCGCAACGACGCCCAAGCCGCTGATCGAGG
>JBCDEN010000244.1:0-6205 GCA_039179715.1 Pseudomonadota bacterium | reverse complement strand
GCCTCGTTGTGGCAGGAAACGCATGTTTGCGCGGAGGCAAGAGAGGGCACGATCTTGCGCGCGATGACCTTTCCCTGCTCCAGCCGGGTTTCCTCTTTGCCCCGCGGCAAACTCGAATTTGCCATGGCCCTGATGTAGTTGAGGATCTGCCGGTTCTGCTCGACCGTTTCAAGCTCCAGCCCCGGCACGCCGGGCATCCGGATGTAGACGGGAACTTCCCGTGACCTGGAGGATTGTCCGACTTCGCGCCCGAAATGCTCCATTCCGATCCTGCGGAACGCGGCTGGAACGACGCCGCTATTGGCTCGCTCCTGCGCGTAGGCTTTCGTGAAGGCGTTGGTCATTTCGATCAGTTGATGCTGCTGCGCGCGTTCTGACTGCAACAACTTCGCGTTCGCGATAATGAAATAGAACACAGCACCACCCAGCGCTATGAACAACGCCAGATATATGGGTCTTGTAGGTTTGAATTTCTGCAGCCGCAGCGCAGTCTCGGCTTTGGCAGATTGCCTTTGTGTCGACAAGAACAACGGGTCTCCAGGTTGCCCTGCCCAAGTCAAACTCGCTGCTGAAACACCCACTCCAGGCAGTGCTTGGACGACTTCGTTGCGTAAATTTAGCGCCATCGAGGTCGCTCGCGTTAGTCGTTTTGCGAAAACTCGGGAGCGGTTCAAGGTGCCGTTCCCATGTCCGGACGCCACCGATTTTGAATGAAACCGGCCGAAAACTCTTTTCCTGAGCCGGGAACCCGGTTACATCCTGCAAGCAAGGTGTGGGACCGGACCGGCGCGAGTTGTGCCTCGAATTTGCGGACGGGCAATTCCGGCGCAGTCGGGCTCAATCATTGAGGAAAAGACGTGACCATCCACACCCCCGGGCGTGCGCGCTCAATCAGCCTTTGCTCCAAACTGGCGGCTATCTTCGCTGCTTCTGCATTTGCCTTCCTTTTCGCTTTCGGCACGGCCATGTCGCAGGACAAGACCGTTACGATAGCCGCGTGGGCAGACTACATCCCTCCGGAGGTCATCTCCGGTTTTGAAGAAAGAACAGGGATCAAGGTCGTCTACGATACGTTCGACTCTCTGGAGTTTCTTGAAACGAAGCTCCTGACCGGTGGCTCCGGATACGATCTGGTCCTTCCGTCCGCCCTTGTTGCCAACAGGCTGATACAGGCAGGCGCGCTCCAGAAGCTGGACAAGACGCGGCTCGGCAACTACGCAAACCTGGATCCTGACATCCTGGCGTTTTTGGCGAAACACGATGACGGCAATCAGCACGGCGTCCCCTATCTTTGGGGCACGACGGGCATTCTCTACAACCCGGAACTTGTATCCGAGCGCCTGGAAAATGCGCCGGTCGACAGTCTCGACATCCTGTTCGATCCTGAACTTGCAGGCCGCTTCGCCGATTGCGGGATCGCCATGATCAACTCGCCCGAAGAAGTGATCGCAATCGCGCTGAACTATCTGGGGCTTGATCCGTTCACCGACGATGCCGCCGAGCTGGCACGGGCGGAAAGCCTTTTGACGTCGGTGAGACCGCACATCCGGCATTTCAGGACCGGTGCAATCATCAACGGGCTTGCCGACGGCGACCTGTGTCTGGTTCTGGGCTGGAGCGGCGATGCAGGACTGGCCCATGCGCGTGCGCTCGAAGCGGGAAACGGCATCGCAGTCGCTTACGCCATTCCAGAGGAAGGAACCGAGGTCTTCTTCGATTTCCTTTCAATTCCGGTGGACGCGCCCAATCCTGACAACGCTCACCGGTTCATCGACTACATGATGGAACCGGCGGCCATGGCAGAAGTGACGAACCAGTATTTCTATCCGAACGGCAACAGGGCGGCATTCGAACTCGTGGCCGAGGAGGTCAAAAGCGACCCGAATGTCTACCCGCCGGAAGAGCTCATGGACAAGCTGTTTCCCAACCTTCCCCGCGATCACAAGACCTTGCGCATGCTGACCAGAAGCTGGACCCGGTTCAAGACTGGCAGCTGATGTCTCAGGCTGGCCCTGAGCAGTTTGCAGGGTTCAGGGCCGCAGCCGTTGCCTCAAACGCGGGTGGTACCGGGACCCTCGTTCGAAGCCAGGAAGCCGGGCGACGACACTTTGCGACATTTCAGGCACTTGAAAGGAAGCGGTGCGCACATAAGTCTGAACGACTTGGTGAAGAAGGACTGCGCCCTTTATGAATATTGCAACCTCGGCTGAACGGCAGGTCCCTGCCGTTCTGGCAGGCCCGGTCTTGAGGAAAACCCTGTCCGGCCGCTTGTGCTTCTGGCTGGCGGTGCGGGCGCCTGCAAGCGTCCGCCTGGAGCTGTTTCCGCCTGACGCGCCCGTTCAGACCCACGAACTGGCTGCTGACACAGACGAACTCACGTGCCTCAAGGCAGGCGACAATCTCTATTATCTGATGATCGACCTGCACCTTGAGACGGAACTTCCGAAGGAAACGCTCGTCGGCTACCGGCTCAGCCTGAAGTTCAGCGACGATCCTTGCGCAGGTTGGCAGGACCATGAGGCCTGGGCATCCGATCTCTGTTATCCGGGATGGAACACACCCTTCCTGCGCGTTCCCGACAAGGTGTCTTCGCTCATGCATGGGTCCTGCCGCAAGCCCCACAGCCAATGCGCAGATGGACTTGTCGCAGCGGACCGTCTGGTGGCGGAAGTGCTGACGTCGCCGGACGCCGGCCGACCGGCCAATACCCTGCCCGAACTGCTCGTTCTGAGCGGTGACCAGGTTTATGTTGACGACGTTGCCGGTCCCATGCTGCAGGCCATAATGTGCCTTGCCGAAATCCTCGGTTTGCCCGACGAAGTGTTTGAAGGAGCAGAGCAGGGTTTGCCAAACTCGGGCAGTCAACTCCGCGACACCGGCGGATGCCTCTATCATCGTGATCGTTTGTTGCCGAGAATCGACCGGAAAGGCACGGTCTTCGATGTTCTGTTCGCAGGCACTGACAAACCTGTCTTCACCTCGGCCCATGCCCGCAATCACCTGATCACGCTTGGTGAAATGCTCTCCATGTATCTTCTGGTCTGGTCACCGGCAGCCTGGCAAATTTTGCCCGGCTTCAATGCGCCTGAAAGCCTGGGCGAAGAAGACAGTGCCATGTATGCCCGTGAACAGGACAGTTTGCGCGAGTTTGTCTCAGGCTTCTCGAGCGTCCGCCGGCTGCTGGCCCATTTGCCGACCGCGATGATCTTCGACGACCACGATGTCACGGATGACTGGAACCTGTCGCTTGCCTGGGAAGAGGCCGCCTACGCGCATCCCCTTTCCCGCCGTGTCATCGGCAATGCGCTGATTGCATACGGGATCAATCAGGGTTGGGGTAACCGACCGGCGCAGATCCGAGCAGACCTTGCAACCCAGCTTCAGGATGCGCTTGCGCAGCCTGGATCGAGCGCCCACGAGGACGCGATCGACAAGATCCTGGCTTACGAGAAATGGGACTTTGTCTGGCCGACGACGCCGCCGCTGATTGCGTTGGATACTCGAACGCGGCGCTGGAGATCGGAAAGAAACGCGCATGACCCGTCCGGCCTGCTCGACTGGGAGGCGGCAACCGACCTGCAAACAAATCTGAAAGGACAGGAGGCTGTCCTTCTGGTATCGGCAGCGCCAATTTTTGGCGTGAAGCTGATCGAGGTCGTGCAAAAGTTCTTTACCCTGATCGGCAAGCCGCTCATGGTTGATGCGGAATACTGGATGGCCCATCCGGGTACGGCAAGCGCGATCCTGAACATCTTTCAGCACCGCGACACGCCAGGGCATTTCGTGATCCTGTCCGGAGATGTCCACTATTCCTTCGTTTACGATGTGGAACTGCGCAACGGACACTCGGCACGTCATCGCACCGCACAGGCGGGTCCGAAAATTTGGCAGATCTGTTCCAGCGGCATCAAGAACACGTGGCCCGACAGGCTGATCGCAGCACTGGACCGGGGCAACCGGCTGGCGTTCTCGCCCAGGTCGCCGCTCAACTGGCTGACAAAGCGCCGCGGAATGCGGATCGTTCCAAGAAAGCCGCAAGGAACACCGGGTGGCCGGAGGATCCTGAATGCATCAGGTATCGGTGTCGTCGAACTGGATGACCAGGGTGCGCCGACGAACATCCTGCAGATCGCGGCCAGTGGAAAAAGCTATGTCTTCGAGCGCAGAGAGGCGGAGGCCCGGCTGGATTGACAAGGCGATCACGGCTTGTGCGCCGGCGTGCTACCGGCCACACGAACCTCCTCGCCGGCACCACCATTCAACCGCTTGTGCGCGAAGGTCCTGAAGAACATCTCGGCCGACATCGGACGTGCCAGACCATAGCCTTGCAGGATGTCGCAGCCGATCGCGGTGAGTGTCTCTATTTGTGATGGTGTCTCGGCTCCTTCAGCAATCACCTCCACTTCCAGGGTCCGCGCGATATCGACAATCGATTTCACCAGGCTGGTCATCGCCGCGTCGGTGTCGACATTGGAAACGAGGGTTTTGTCAATCTTCAACCGCTTCGGACGGATGTTCACGAGACTGGCAATGGAGGCATAGCCGCTGCCGAAGTCGTCGATTTCCATCTCGATGCCGAGATCCTGCAGCTGGCTGAGCGTTTTCTTCACCTGCTCGCTGGTATCGTCAAGGAACGTCGATTCAATCAATTCGAAAGAGAGACTGGGAACATTGTCCTCGAAGTTTTCGAGCGAGAACAGCAGACTGGGATCGGCCAGACGGTCGGACGAGACATTGACCGCAAGGCGCGGCAGGGCAAGCCCCGTTTCGTGCCATTCGTTGACCGTGGCGAGTGATTTCAGAAGCACCTGCCTGTCAATCTCGGCAACGCAGTTCATTTCTTCCGCATATTGCAAAAACTCACCCGGTGACAAGATTCCCCGTGTTGGGTGATGCCACCTGACAAGTGCCTCTGCACCTGCCAGTTCCAGGCTGCCGGCATGAAACTGCGCCTGGAAGAAAGGAACGAATGAAGCGCCGTCTTCCAAGGCAAACTGGATTTCTTCCTTTGTTTTTCGAATGCTGGCCGCCTGCAGACTCATTTGATGGTCATAGACGCGGTAAGTGTTCTTTCCGGCGCGCTTTGCCTTGTAAAGTGCCTGATCGGCATTTCTCAGCAGATCCGACGCATCGTTTCTCGGCTCTTCCGACAACGCGATGCCGACGCTTACACCCAGATTGATCGAGCGGCCCTCGACGATCATCGGACTGTCCAGCTTGCCGATAAGTTCCTCGCTGAAACGTATGGACCTTTCCGCATTGCTGTAATCATTGAGGATCGCGGTGAACTCGTCGCCGCCGCTTCGGGCAATGAAGTCCCCTTCGATTGACAGCTCTTTCAGGCACTCGGCCACACGGCACAGCACCTCGTCGCCTGCGGCATGACCAAGCAAATCGTTGACTTCCTTGAAGTTGTCGAGATCTATGTGCAGAAACGCAAGCGCTTTGCGTTCACCCGGAGCGTTTCGTGCGGTCTTGGCCGAGACGCGTTCCATGAACCGTCGGTTTGGAAGACCGGTCAGGCTGTCGTGCAGCGCCGCATGTTCAACCTTCTTCTTGGCAAGCAGCAGTTCCTGATTGCGCTTTTCAAGCTCGAGCTTCGTTTCGATCAGATCCGTTACATCCGAGTTCGTACCAACTATTCGAACCGGTTCGTAGTGGGGGTTGCGAATGACCTTGCCGCGCGAGCGCCACCATCGCCAAGACCCGTCCCTGTGCCGCATGCGATAGGTCACATCGTAGGGGCGGTCGTTCTGAAGAAGTTCGGAATAATACGCCAGGATGCCGTCAATATCTTCCGGATGCACCCGGTCCTGCCACCACTTAAATTCAGTTGGCGGAATATCGTAGCGTTCTCCCAGCAGTTCGAAATTCTGATCCGAGAAGTAAACCTGGCCTGTCTTGTAGTCGAGATCCCAGACACCGTCATAGGCCGCCTTGATGGCAAGATCGTAGCGCTCGTTCGCTACGTATGTACTTTTGCCGACTTCTTCAAACCTCCTGTCGGCCTGTCCTCCACGGCCCAAAAGCGGGAGCTTGTTTTTCCGGTCCATGGAAAAGCCGAGAAGCTCCGCGATCGAAGCGATGAATGCATTTTCCCCGGTAGACCAGTCCCTTTCGGCGCTAAGTGTCTCTGCGCAGACGATTCCGATCGGTTCAACGGCGGATCTGATTTGTGCAATCAACATCGAGACCGCCGGCTGCG
>JBCDEN010000281.1:0-5911 GCA_039179715.1 Pseudomonadota bacterium | reverse complement strand
TTTCTGCGCAAATGGGCAAAATTCCGGGGATTGGCCGCGCCGCAGGTTCCTCTGCCTGCACAGGCGGTGGCGGTCCGCGCCTATCAGGATGAAGACCACGTCATCGAAAACCGGCGGCTCTACAATCAGAAATTCGAGGCGGCAGAGCGGCTTCTCGGCCCCATCATGGGCAAGGTGACGGCCGAAGGCGGCTTCTTCCTCTGGCTCGATGTCAGCCGCTGGGCCGACGGCATCTCGATCACCAGCCAGCTCTGGAGCGATTGCGGTGTCAAGGTTGTTCCAGGTGGATTTCTCGCCTCCGATCAGTCGGACGGCACCAATCCGGGGCGTGACTTCATTCGCGTCGGACTGACAGCACCGCTCGCACAGACTGAAATCGCGTTGGAGCGGATGGCAAGATGGTTTGGAGAACAGGCATGAGACGCGCCAGCGCAATCCGCGGCAACGGCCGCCGGTCACCCGTCGACCTGTTGGACACCGAGAGCCCGATCAAGCGCTTTCTGCGGCGTAATCTGGTCGGCGCGTCCGGCCTGGGCATCATTGCGGTCGCAGCCATGCTCGCAGCCGCCCTGGCAACCTGGTCCGTAAGCGATCCAAGCTTCAATCATGCCACCGACGGCTCGGTCCGCAACGCACTCGGAGCGCCAGGTGCGATCATTGCCGATATCCTGATGCAGACAATCGGGCTGGCGACCGCTGTCTTCCTAATACCGCTGGTTCTTTGGGGCTGGCGGCTGATGGCGGGGCACGCCCTCGGGATCGGGCGCAAAAGACTGTTCTACTGGCTCGTCGGATCGAGCCTTTCCGCAGGTGCGCTGGCGGCGCTGCCGGTACCGGAGAGCTGGCCGCTTCCAACCGGCCTGGGCGGTTTCTTCGGTGACACCGTTCACCATGTGCCGGGGCTGATTACATCAAACATGACCTCGGGCGCCGCGACCATCATCGGTGGTCTCGGGCTCGGTGTCCCGGCCATTTTCTTTCTGTTGTCGGCGGCCGGATGGCTCGGCGGCAAGGATGAGGATGCCTTTGAAACGGACCGCGCGCCCAGCGCGCGCGCCGCAGCCGCAAAAGGACACGGCAAATCGGTTGAAGAGGAACTGGGTCTCGATGACGAGGATGCTGAATCGAGGCTGTCCGTCTTCTTCAGCGCCATGGTCGGACAGGTTGGGCACTGGCGCCTTCAGGGAACTGCCAAATTGCGCCGCATCGCTGGTCTGAACCGGACCCGGCATGTTGACGAGGACGAAGACTGGGACGAAGACGGTTTCGACGATGGCGATGGCGCCGATCATGACGACGGCAGTCAGGGCGGCAGGTTGTCCGCACTGCGGCGTGCGCTCACCGGCCGGCTGCTGCCGAATGACGACGACGACGGCCTTGATGAATTCTATGAACGTGGGCGCGACGCGGAAGACGACGATCTGGATGGCCCGTTCATCGACGGACCGTTCGACGAAGACGGCGAGGGTTTCGAACCCGACGATCTCTTGATCGACAAGGGGCCGGTCGCCGGCCAGCAGGCAATGCCGGTGGGCATTGCGGCGCCGAACCACCCGCAGGCTGCAACAGGACAGCCAGCTCCGCAAGGAGCCCAGACCGGCCGCGTGATCCCGCCTGCCCCGAGACCGAAACAGAGCAAGCGGGCGATCGAGGAGGCCCAGCCCTCCTTCCTGGGCGCACCTGAGGAATACGAGCTTCCGCCGCTGCGTCTGCTTTCCGAACCGAAGGCAAGCGGCAAGATTCCGGGTCTGTCCGCCGACGCGCTGGAGCAGAATGCCCGCATTCTTGAAGGTGTCCTTGAAGATTTCGGCGTGCGCGGCGAAATCATAGAAGTGCGCCCGGGCCCCGTTGTCACCCTTTACGAGCTTGAACCGGCACCCGGTATCAAGTCCTCCCGCGTCATCGGGCTCGCAGACGACATTGCACGGTCGATGAGTGCGATCTCCGCCCGTGTTGCCGTCATTCCCGGCAAGAATGCGATCGGCATCGAACTGCCCAACGCCCGCCGCGAGACCGTGCTTCTGCGTGAACTGATCGCCGCACAGGATTTCGAGAAATCCAAGGCCAAGCTCCCGCTTGCACTCGGCAAGACCATCAATGGCGAAAGCGTCGTCGCGGACCTGGCGCGCATGCCTCACCTGCTCGTTGCCGGTACCACCGGCTCGGGCAAGTCGGTGTCGATCAACACGATGATCCTGTCCTTGCTGTACCGGCTGACACCGGAACAGTGCAAACTGATCATGATTGATCCCAAGATGCTGGAACTGTCCATCTACGACGGCATTCCGCACCTTCTGACGCCGGTCGTGACCGATCCGAAGAAAGCCGTGGTTGCCCTGAAGTGGACCGTCCGCGAGATGGAAGACCGCTACAAGAAGATGTCCAAGATGGGTGTCCGAAACATCGACGGCTACAACACCCGCATCAAGCAGGCCCTTGAAAAGGGCGAAAGCTTCACCCGCACAGTACAGACCGGATTTGACCGGGACACCGGTCAGCCGATCTACGAGGAAGAGGAGCTGCCGCTCGAGAAAATGCCCTATATCGTCGTGATCGTCGACGAGATGGCGGACCTGATGATGGTCGCCGGCAAGGACATCGAAGGAGCGATCCAGCGCCTCGCCCAGATGGCACGTGCCGCCGGCATTCACCTGATCATGGCGACCCAGCGCCCCTCGGTCGACGTGATCACCGGTACCATCAAGGCCAACTTCCCGACCCGGATCTCGTTCCAGGTGACATCCAAGATCGACAGCCGCACGATCCTCGGCGAAATGGGTGCCGAACAGCTTCTCGGCATGGGCGACATGCTGTTCATGCTGGGCGGCGGGCGGATACAGCGCGTTCACGGACCTTTTGTGTCCGACGACGAGGTCGAGGATATCGTCAAGCATCTGAAGGTCCAGGGAACGCCGCAATATCTTGAAGCCGTCACCGAAGAGGATGAGGAGGCTGAGAGCCCCTATGATGGCGGCGGTGGCGGCCTTGGCGGCGCCGGCGAGGGGAACGAGCTTTACGACAAGGCGGTTGCGATCGTCCTGCGCGACAAGAAGGCCTCGACCTCCTACGTCCAAAGGCGGCTTTCCATCGGCTATAACCGTGCCGCATCGCTTATCGAGCGGATGGAGCAGGAAGGGCTCATCAGCCCGGCCAACCATGCCGGAAAACGGGAAATTCTGGTGCAAAACGGCGTCGAGGAAGAGTTTTAGGACCCAAATGCCAAAGCTTTGCCACACAGGCGCATTACCTGGGGTATAGTCTTTGCAATATTTAACGACTTAGGACATTGCATCATGCCGACACGCTTTGCCTCCCGTCTTGCAGAACACCTTGGCCGTCTTCTTATAGCGGTATCGCTGGTCCTCGCATGTCTGCTGCCGGCCCATGCGCTGACGCAGCAGGAGCAAAAGACGCTCAAGGAGCTGAGCAGCTATTTCAACTCCGTGAAGACGATGCATGGAGACTTTATCCAGTTCGGTCCCGACGGCAGCCAATCCGACGGCAAGTTCTACATAGCGCGCCCCGGCAAGGTTCGCTTCTACTACAACAAACCGTCAGTTCTCGATATCGTGGCCGACGGCAAATCCGTTTCCGTCAGGGACCGGAAGCTGAACACGCAGGATATCTGGCCTCTGGGCCAGACCCCGCTCCGCTTCCTTCTGTCTGACTCGATCGATCTTGAAAAAGACACCAACGTCACGAATGTCCTTGTCGAGAAGGACCTGATCACAGTTACGATTTTCGACAAGACAAGGTTCAATTCCGGGACGTTGACGCTGATCTTCGACACCGACAATTTTGCCCTGAAGCAATGGACCGTAACCGACCAGCAGGGCTACGACACCTCTGTTGCCGTCTATAACGTCGTGTCGAACGCGCCGACCAACCCCGATCTTTTCAAGATCGACTACCTGGCCAATGCCAACCAGCGCAACGGCCGGAATTGAGCGGAACCGCGCCGCCGCATAAAACCGACATACGCGGTCGTTCGGCCGTTTTCGAACTGCTCGATCATTACTGCGCTGAACACGGTCTTCGCCTGACTGCCGGCGACAGCCATGGCCATGCCGGCTGCGTTGAAAACGCCGCGGGCAGGCGATGGTTCTTCAAGGGCACGCGGTTTGACATCAATCCGCTCGGCAGTGCCGAAATCGCCAATGACAAGGCCTATTCGCTCAACTTCCTTGAACAGGCAGGTGTCCGCATTCCCGAAAGCCTGCTCGTTTTCGGTCCGCAAGTGCGAACAGGCGGCCCGCTGCCCGCATCCATTTCGCTCTTCGTTGAAAAACACGGCTTTCCACTCTTCCTCAAACCAAACATCGGTCGGGAAGGGCAGGGCGTGATGCGCATCCATAACGGTGCGGAGCTCGAAAACGCGCTGCATCTCATGGCACACGCGCATGCGCAACTGCTTGTCCAGAACGAGGTCAGGGGGCGGGATCTGCGCGTCATCGTGCTTGACGGCAGCGTCTTGTGTGCCGTCGAGCGCACGGCGCCTCACGTGACGGGTGATGGCCGGCAGAGCATCGCAGCACTGATCGAGCTTCACCCCAAGAAAGTGGCGGCAGACGGCAGGATCGATGCCACCCTGGCCGGGCAGGGGTTTGCGCGCGGCAGCATCCCCGCAACAGGCGCGAAGATCGCGCTCCTGCCCGTAACCAATCTGTCCTCGGGGGGAACCGCCGACATCGTCACGGATCGGCTCGGGCCGGAACTCGTTGAAATCGCGCGCGCGGCAACCGCCGCACTGGGTCTTCGATATGCAGGCGTCGACATGATCGTGGCGGACGGCCAATGGCAGGGTGCCGCCGCCACCGTCCTGGAAGTGAACGCGGCCCCCGGGCTGAACAATCTCTACCGGCAAGGCCCGTATGAAGCGAACTGCGTCAAGTCGATCTATGCTGCACTTTTCCAAGCATTATTTGAAAAGTAGTTCGAAAATAGTTTTATTAGGCAATAACTACAATAAAAATTGACAGGAAAATAGAAATAATTGCATCTTTTCAAATTAAATTTCATCTCTTATTGCCATAAATATCCAATTCAACAAAAAACAGCCATTTTTCGTGTCTCACTTTAATAAGAGCCGCTGATCACCGGTATCGAACACTGCTCGACAGCACAAGACTTCAAGTAATGGAGTTGTGTGGGAAGGCACCGGCGATCGCGAGCAGGTGGGTGGGGTAAAGCGTGTTTCGGCGGACGAAAGAGCCGCACGGAAACCGCTCGTTTAGGAGATCGAGAAAATGTCGAATGTATTGCCGCTTCGGGAGGACAGTTTCCAACTGCACAGGCGGTATCCTTCGCTTTATTTCCCCAAGGATGGGTATGTTTTCGTCGTGGCGTTCGGGCGATCCGGATCGACCCTGACCCAGCATTTGCTGAATTCCATCCCGGGCTATTTCGTGCGCGGGGAAAACTGCAACGCGCTCGTTCATCTTTGCCGCTCGGTAACCGCCATCCGCGGCGAGGGCAACTTTCAGCAGCGTCAGGAACCGCAGCGGTCGATCATCTCCAGCGAGCGGCCCTATTTCAGCAAGATGGTCGGGACGTCACTCGACCCCTGGTACGGCATGGAGGACGTCAACATCGACGACTATGCGCTGAGCCTCTTCGATACCTTCGTCTCGAATGTGCTGTGTCCGAGGGGAGATGCCCGCGTTCTGGGTTTCAAGGAGATCCGGTATCACAACGATCCGAAATATTTCCCGAAATTTCTGGATACCATCCGCACGTATTTTCCAGGCAGCCGCTTCATTTTTCAAAATCGCGCCTTTGACAATGTCGTCAAATCGTCCTTCTGGAAAAACATGCAGCCCGCAGATGTCCGCAGAAAATGGGACAACTTCGAGGAGCTGACGGCAACCTATGCGGAGGAAAATTCCGAGGTGTGCCACCGGATGAGATATGA
>JBCDEN010000340.1:0-5250 GCA_039179715.1 Pseudomonadota bacterium | reverse complement strand
GTAATTCGCCGGATCCGTGATCGAGGCCGCGAGCACAACACCCCTGATGCCGCTCGAAGCGGCCATGTTGACCGTTTCAATGTCCTCGTCATTCGCGCCGACATTGCCTATATGCGGAAAAGTGAAGGTGATGATCTGGCCGGAATAGGAGGGGTCGGTCAGGATCTCCTGATAGCCGGTTATCGCAGTGTTGAAGCAAATCTCACCAACGGCTTGGCCGGTGGCGCCGAGACCCTGTCCCTCAATCACGCTGCCGTCCGAAAGCACAAGCAGGGCGGTCGCCGGGGTCTCTGACCATGCGTCTGCAGTCGTCATGTCTTGTATCCAAAGTCTGTTGGTGACATCATGCGCTGCAGGATAGGCGTCTGTGGCAGGCAAAGTTGCATGCAAATAGCCGTCTGCATCAAGCGCGGGACTCTATGGGAAGCGGCCGGGATCGTCAACATTGATCCGTTGAAAAAAGATCTTTTAAATTCAATAGCTTGGCTGAGTGTTGTGGAAGGGCGTCAATCCGCCTGATGGCTCAGTGCGGCAGGGATAGGGTGAACCATGCGCGACGAATTGCGCGAAAGAATCGGTTCTGCGCTCAAACTTGCGCAGGAAGACGGCGACAAGCGCAGATGCGCGACGCTTCGTTTGATCCAGACAGCCGTCAAGGACAGAGAGGCGGCCGCACGCGACAACGGCAAGGACGGTGTCGGTGAGACACAAGTCATAGAGATCCTTCAGAAAATGATCCGCCAGCGCGAGACATCGGCGGAGGAATTCGAGACAAGCGGCCAGCTTGATCTGGCGGAGCAGGAGCGGGTCGAGCAGCAGATCATCCGCGAATTTCTGCCCGTTCAATTGAGCGACGAGGAAATCCGGTCGCTGTGCGAGGAGACAGTCAAGGACATCGACGCGCACGGCCTGCGGGATATCGGACGCTGCATGAGCGAACTGAAAAGCCGCTATCCGGGCAAGATGGACTTTGTTCAGGCCTCGTGTTTCGTGAAGGAAATGCTGCGAAGCGAGGCGAACGGATATCATGCGTCCAAGGGGGGCGACGACGTCGCTGAAAACTGACGGGCCCCTTGTCCGCCTCAGGACTTGTTGCCGAAACCTGACGGTTTTCAAACGGCCATCAACAGGGTCGGCGAAAATGGGCACTTCCGGTTTGCGGCACTGGCGCTGCCGGTAAACTCATTCTATCTTTGCGGACCCAACCGGCGGCGGTTCGTGCCACTTCCGGTGTCCCTTTGGCTAACAGCTGATCGTTCGTTCTGCCCATGCGTTTTGAACCGCGTCTTCTCGATGAAATCCGCGCTCGTCTGACACTGTCGGACATTGTCGGCCGGCGCGTGACCTGGGACCGCCGCAAAACACAGCCGGGCAAGGGCGACTATTGGGCTTGCTGTCCGTTTCACCAGGAAAAGAGCCCCAGTTTTCACGTTGACGACCGGCGCAATCGCTACAAGTGCTTTGGCTGCGGCGCTTCTGGAGATCACTTCACCTTTGTGTGCGAAACCGAAGGACTGAGCTTTCCCGAATCCGTGGAACGCCTTGCAGAACAGGCTGGTGTTGCCCTGCCTGCACCGGACCCGCAGGCCGCGAAGCGCGAAAAGAAACGGGCCGGGCTCGCCGATATCTGCGAGATGGCGGCACAGTTCTTCCAGAACGAATATGCCGGGCCGCGCGGCGAGCAGGCGAGAGCCTATACCGCCAAGCGCGGACTGATGCCGCAGACGCTCAGGGAATTCCGCTTCGGTTTCGCACCGGACAGCCGGGATGCGCTCAAGTCGTATCTGGCCGCAAGGGACATTCCGGAAACCGCGATGGTGGAAGCAGGGCTGGTCATCCGTCCGGATGACGGACGTCCCGGCTATGACCGGTTTCGCGGACGCCTGATGATCCCGATCCAGGACGACCGCGGCCGCGTGGTGGCGTTCGGGGGCCGTACGCTGTTGCCGGACGGACAGCCGAAATATCTCAACTCGCCGGAAACGCCTCTGTTTCATAAAGGGGTGATGCTCTTCAATGCACATCGCGCCCGCGAGCCGGCCTTCAAGGCCGGAGAAGCGGTCGTGGTGGAGGGGTATCTGGACGCCATTGCGCTCTGGCAGGCGGGCATCCAGCACGTCGTGGCCTCCCTCGGGACTGCGTTCACGGAAGATCAGGTGGTCCGGCTCTGGAAATTCGCGCCGGAGCCGGTGATCTGTTTCGACGGCGATGCGGCCGGGGTGTCGGCGGCACACCGGGCGATTGACCGGATCTTTCCGGTCTTGCGCAGCGGATATTCGTTTCAGTTCTGCTTTCTGCCGGACGGCATGGACCCGGATGACCTGCTCAAGGAAAAGGGGCTGGACGGGTTCCGGCAGGAGGCCGCCAAGGCGCAGGCGCTCTTCGACGCCGTCTGGGAACGCGAGATTTCGGTCTCGCGGATCGACACGCCCGAGCGCAAGGCCGCGCTGGAAAAACGGTTCGACGACCTGATCGGCACCATCCGCGATGAGCGCGTCAGGCGGCGCTATCAGCTCGACCTGAAGTTCAAGCTGTCAAACCTGTTTTTTGAACAGGCGCGGCAATACCGCCGGGACGGCAAGAAGACATCCGACATGCCTTCAGGGCTCGGTCTTGTGCGCGAACGGGTCGCGACCAGCAATGCCTTCGGCACGGAGCGCCTTATCCTCGGCCTGTGCATGCGGTTTCCGCACATGCTTGACCGGAATTTCGAGCGGTTTTCCGGCTTGCCCTTCACCAACGATCTGCACCTGCAGCTGCGCGATATCCTGTGCCGCATTGTTGATGACCTTGAAGCAGCGCCGATTGCGCAGCTGACAAGCTCTTTCGACGAACCCTTGCGCGAAATCATGAACGAAATGATGCTGGAAACGATCGGCCTCCAGGAGCAGCGCAAAGCGGAATTCTCAGCCCTGAACCACCGGTTCCCGCTTCTGAAGTCCAATCCGCCCGAAGACTTCGTCGAGGCGGCCTACCTGCACTTTCTGGACCAGCTTGAACTGAATGCGCTCGAAGAGGAACTTTCCAGCGAACTGGAGAGTGCGGACGAGCAACTGGATGAAAACGCGTGGGCGCGCATTCAGGCCCTGACACAGGACCTGAGCCGGAGGCGCGAGGAATGCGCACGCGACGAGGCGGATCTTGCCGAACGGGCTAAGAAGATCAGGACTGCACCACCTGTTGCCGCGGCGCAGTAGCGGCTCCTTTGCGAGCGGCCGGTACGCTTGCGAATAGCAGGCGCAGAGCCGAATTCCCGGATCTGATTCGCCATTTCCATCCGCAATCGTGTGCGAGACGCGAAAAAACTGCATTTTCCGATTGACCGGTGACGAATCACACTTGCGAATCGTGCGCGCCGAGCTAAATAGGAGTTTTGCAGCATTCAAGCGCCGGAGCCCAAGCCTGCTCGCGGTCAATAGTCTAAAAAAGCTGCAGACCCGTTTGAAAACAGCTTCGGCATGCGCAGTCGCGCATGCCTCAACAAAAGGCCGTGTGCTTCATTGGTGACAAGAAATATCATTGTCGAAATGCGCACGGTTAATTGGGACTTAAGGGACACGGCTTACAAACCGGACATGACTGATTCCTTCGGACGCCGCCGCACGACAATGCCGGCGCGCAAAGGGCAGGTTGGTTTGAAGCCGATACTCGAGCGCTGCGCGACCACGGCGGTCGCGAACTGGAGCACACTATGGTAGCCAAAGCGACGCAAGCAGACGAAACCCAGGAAGCAAGCACGGAGGGCCCGGACGGCCCGCTTCTCGATTTGTCGGATGCCGCCGTCAAAAAGATGATCAAGGCCGCGAAAAAGCGCGGCTACGTCACTTATGACGAGTTGAACGAGGTCCTGCCATCCGAACAGGTCTCTTCGGAGAAAATCGAAGACACGATGTCGATGTTGTCCGACATGGGCATCAATGTGATCGATTCCGACGAAGCCGAGGATGCCCCGGAAGAAGTCGACGGCGGCGAACTGGCCACGACCACCACGACTGCCGTTGCAAAGACCACCAATACCAAGGAGCCCGCGGACAGGACCGACGACCCGGTACGCATGTATCTGCGCGAAATGGGGTCCGTCGAGCTGTTGTCACGCGAAGGCGAAATCGCGATCGCCAAGCGCATCGAGGCCGGCCGTGAGGCAATGATCGCGGGCCTTTGCGAGAGCCCGCTGACATTCCAGGCCATCATCATCTGGCGCGACGAACTCAACGAAGCCCAGGTTCTGCTGCGCGACATTATCGATCTAGAAGCGACCTATGCCGGTCCGGATGCCAAGGCCGGTCCCCAGGTGGCAAACGACGATGTGGCTCCGAGCGAGTCCCGCGAAGAAAAGCCGGCGGAAGGCGCTTCTGAGGAAACCGAGAACGAGAACGCGGAAGGCGAGGGCGAGGAAGAGGACGACGACGAGTTCGAATCCAACGTTTCCCTGTCCGCGATGGAAGCCGAGCTGAAGCCCGGCGTCCTGGAAACTTTCGACAACATTGCCGACAACTACAAGAAACTGCGCCGCCTGCAGGATCAGCTGGTCGAAAACAAGCTCGCCAACAAGACCCTGTCGCCGAGCCAGGAGCGCCGCTACAAGAAGCTGAAAGAAGACATCATCGTCGACGTGAAGAGCCTGTCGCTCAACCAGAACCGTATTGATGCTCTTGTCGCCCAGCTCTACGACATCAACAAGCGGCTGATGGGCTATGAAGGCCGCCTGCTGCGACTTGCCGACAGCTACAATGTCGACCGCGCAGACTTCCTGAAACAGTACCAGGGCGCGGAACTGGATCCGAACTGGCTGCGCAAGGTCGCCAACCTGTCGACGCGCGGCTGGAAGAACTTCATCGCCAAGGAAAAAGAGACCGTCCGCGAACTGCGTCAGGAAATCCAGACTCTTGCGACCGAAACCGGTCTTGAGATCACCGAATTCCGCCGCATCGTCGCCATGGTGCAAAAGGGTGAGCGCGAAGCGCGTATCGCCAAGAAGGAAATGGTCGAGGCGAACCTGCGTCTGGTGATCTCGATTGCCAAGAAATACACCAACCGCGGCCTGCAGTTCCTGGATCTGATCCAGGAAGGCAATATCGGGCTGATGAAGGCGGTGGACAAATTCGAATACCGGCGCGGCTACAAGTTCTCCACCTACGCGACATGGTGGATCCGGCAGGCCATCACAAGGTCCATCGCGGACCAGGCACGAACCATCCGTATTCCGGTGCACATGATCGAGACGATCAACAAGATCGTGCGCACGTCGCG
>JBCDEN010000088.1:0-9741 GCA_039179715.1 Pseudomonadota bacterium | reverse complement strand
CGGCAAGCACGGACATCGCGCTGCCGGTTCTGAAGAACCTGAGCGAAAGACACGGTGGTGCTGTCGAGATCGTCAACGACGGCAATGCCGATCTGTTCTGGGACGTTGAGGAAGGGGATGTCCTGACGAAGTTCGGAGACATCGTGCTGCGGAACAGCGCCGGAAACGCCGACCGCTTTTCTCAAGTGGTTTCCAAGTGGTTGTTCCTGTCGGAACTTTATGCGCTTTCGCGCGAGCGCGAACCGGTCGAGGGCACATTGAAACCGGCTGTCGGCCACATACCCGAAGGATCGCCTCTCAGGGTCGGACTTCGCTCTGAAGAGGGTGGTTTCATGGCCGTATTCGCGCTTGAAGCGGATGGCACGGTGCGCCTTCTTGCACCCAACAGGAAAGCGGACCCGCTGGGTCTGGACACCAAACTTGAGGCGGATGCACCCTACGTGCTCAACCTTCGCGCCGCCCTGCCGTTCGGCGCTGACCACATCGTGCTGATTCGATCCCGGGAGACCATGCCGCAGCTTGTCGGTGTTCTGTCGGCGATGGAGGGCAGGCCGCTGGATCCCGCTCTTGCACCAAAACTGCTGAGTTTGATCGGAAAATCTGCAGAGGCGGTCGGCATAACGGGGGTCTACACCGAACCTGCGGGTTAGGGTACGTCGTCCAATTCGCGTTTATGTGACCGAGGCCACATTCAATTCGCGATTTTCTGGTATTATTAGGCGCAGATTGGCGCTCGGACTCTGAGTGAGTTCATGCGCAACAAACCATTGACCCTGGAGACCGTCATGAAAGATTTGTTTAGTCGATTTGCAAAACGAAGTCTGAAGACGACCGGACTGGTCGCCGCACTCGGATTCGGCACGATTGTGTCCAGCGCTGCACTTGCAGATCCCATTGCGCTTGTCCTTGACAGGTCCGAAGGGGTGTCCGTGTCCGCGTTTTCCGAGCTGATGCCTGGAGACGTGATTGATCTGGGAGAGGCCGGGCATGTTGACCTTCTGGATTATTCAGCCTGTCAGGAAGTGCGGATCAAGTCCGGGACGCTGACGGTATCCTCCGGTGGTTTCGTGCTTGATGGCGGCGAAGAAAAGGTCTTGCGCGCGGGCAACTGCCTGCAGGCTGACAGTGGATCCAGCGCAAGCACCGCGGACAAGGGATTGACGGTCACCCTGCGCGGGCTGACGCTGGAAAACAAGAAAGCCGCATCCCTGATGCTTCGCTTCGACGACAAGGCGAAGGATCAGTATGGTTCGGTCTTCGTCTCCTTCGGTGGTGGTGAGCCGATCCGGTTCGATGTACTCGACAACATCGTCACCGAAATGCCGGCGCGTGAAAGTGATGAAGATGCCGTGGAAGTGGAGCTGTTTCTGCAAGGGAAGGCTCCGGATTTCGGCGTTGAAATGCGAAAAATCACGATTGATCCGGCGCAGGTCGGGCGCAAGACCGCGGTCGTTCTCGTGAAATGAAGTCAACCGGCCGAGTCGCGGATTCGGCCCTCGGCCGAAAACAACTGGTCCTGCTGATTGCCGTCGTCGCATCTTTGGCAGGACTTGTTGTCGGCTTGTCCGCGAACAAGGCCATTTGGGAAGGCTGGGTCACGGACCGCCTGTTCCAGATGCGCGCCAATTTCGTACATCCTGGCCAGACGCCTTCTTCCCCGGTGGCCGTGGTTGGTCTTGACCAGGCATCGCTTGATTCAGACCGTCTCTCCCGGATTCCCCGTGTCCTGATGACCCCCGTCATGGCCGAGGCAGGGCAGGCCGTACTCGACGCCGGCGCGACTGCCGTCGGATTCGATTTTGTATTTGCCTACAGTGCCGATTCCTTCGTCGATCCCAGTACCGGCGAGGCGCGCCTTAGTGGTTTTGACAAGCCGTTTCAAACATTTGCCTACCGCAATAGAGGCAGGGTGTTCATTGCGCACACGGAAATCGGCGTTCCGCATCGCAGTTTTACCGCAGCGGTCGGAACGGGCGGCGTTCGGTCCGTGATTGTTTCGACCGACAATGACGGCATCGTGCGCAAACACACGCCACAGCTTCCTCTCACCGGGTCGCCGCATCTGATCGACGCCCTGCTTGGTGCGGCGGGATCGGATGTGTTAGATGCCTTCGTTTCGATACCCGGGTCGAGGCTGGCAACGTCCTTGCCCTACATCTCTCTGATCGATGTTCTGGCTCTAAGCCAGAGCGAGGAAGGGCGCGCCAGGCTGAAGGAGTTCTCGTCAGGCCGCATCGTTTTGTTCGGTGGCTTGTTACCTTTTGAAGACGAACATCTCTATTCAGATCGGTTCCTGCCTCATGCCGCTTCGCAGGATGTTGAAACAGGGCCGGGAGGCAGGCCCCGGGTGCAGCCGCAGACAGCAGGCGTCTTCATTCTGGCGGATATGATCGGGGCCGCGCTGGCGGACCGTTATGCCGTCGCGCCACCGCGCGGGCTTCTGACGGCATTGGCCATAGGCTTTGCGATTGCCGGTGCGGTCGCCGGGCTCTTTTTTCCGCTCATGGTATTGCCGCTGATCGCGGTCCTAGGCGTTGCGGCCGGTCTCAGCTTGAGTCTGGCCGGCCTGGAAGCCGGTATTCTCATCGCGCCGGGCGTCGCACCGGTCAGTTGTGTGATGGCCATGGTGACAGCGGCCGTCGGCAAGGTGAGTATCCTTCAACGGCGGCAAAGATCGCTTGTCAGGCTGTTCGGCCACTACCTCGCACCTGATGTGATCCGGCACATGGCCACATCCGAACAGTTGCCCGAACTCGGCGGAGACACAAGGCACGTCGTGGTCGCTTTCATCGACATTGTCGGCTTTACGAAGATGTCCGAAAAACTGCCCGACCGGGACGTCGTCCGTGTCGTCAACGCCTGCTTTGACCGGATCGGTCAGACGATCACGAAACACCAGGGTTACATCGACAAGTACATTGGCGACGCGATCATGGCGGTCTGGAACGCGCCGAACACGGTGGACAATCCCGAAAAGGCGGCGGTTGATGCCGCACATGAGATTATCGGCAGCCTCGACGACATCAGGAAGATTACCGGCGAAGCGGGGCTGGACCTCAGGATTGCCTTGAATGCCGGTCCGGTTCTTGTTGGTGATATCGGCGGTGAGCATCGACGTTCATTCACAGTCATGGGGACGACCGTGAACACGGCCAGCAGGGTCGAGTCCGTTGCCAAGGACAAGAAGGTCCGTCTTGCGCTGAGCCAGTCGGTGGCGGATGGACTGCCCAAACGCTATCCGCTCCAGGAAATCTGGACGGGTCAGCTGCGCGGACTGAGCACGGACATATCGGTGTTCACGTTGGATGTACCTGAAATGTATATGGAAAAAAGTCAGGGCGCGGATTCAGACGAGCGTGCGCAACAAAAGTCCAACCTTGTTGAGTTTCCCCGATGACCACAGCGAGCGGTGTTTGAAATCCGCATTTTTGCATCTGCAGGCCGCATCCGGCATGATCGGTCCTGCAGCTGAAAACAAAGAGAAACTGCTGTAGCCCAGGTAGAGTGATGGTTCAGTGGTCGGACAACAACAACCACGGTGCACACAGGCCCGAATTTGACCGGACGGTTATCCGCCCTGCGGGCAAACCCGTGCCGGCTCCCGCCGCGCCGCAGCCTGCCGCGCAACCGCAGGCACCGCGAGCAAAGGAACAAAAGCGCGCAAGTTCACCCTTCGTAATCTATGGAATTCTTGCGCTTTCGTTCCTGGTCATCGGGGGTGGTATCGGCGGGATCGCGCACCTGATATCCTCAGGATCGATCTCGCTGTCCGCGCCTGATGAAACTGTCGTCACGAAAGAAGATTCAGCGCCTCCCGCGGACATTGAGGAGGACCAGAACCAAACCGCTGTCGATACGGCGTCTTTTGAACCGCAGGTCGAGACGGACCTCGCCGACAAGGCGTCAGAGGCGGATGACGGCACGGTTGAAGATCTGGACGTTCCCGCTGATCCCTTCTTCGATATGGCAGTGTCCGCTGTCATTCCGCTCGCCGGCGCTCCGGTTCTTCTGAATGATGGGGCGTCAACGGAACGCATACAGCTGTCCGAACGGGCGATCCCGGAAAGTTCGAAATCTAGCGGCGTGACCGCGTTGCCCTCGCTGAGCGCATTTGTACTGGACAGCAGGATGCTGAATGACGACGGCGACCTCGTGATCCGCGCGCCCGGCAGTGAAGCTGACTTTCAGTTCGGCAATTTCGGCGGTGGCGAGGAATCCGATGGACTGGTTGTCGACGAACCGGAAGCGGCGAGTGACAGCGGCTCGTCCGATCTGCCGGTGTTCCTGAAACCGTCAACGGATACGCTTGATCTCTACCTGACGGAGCGCCCGATCGGGCAGGGACCCAGCCGGATCGAGCTGCGCAAGGCGATCACGAAAACCGTTCCGCTCGAAACCCTATTGAAGGACAACGGGTTCGATCAGGAAATCTCGAAAGACCTTCGGGAGTTTCTCAAGAAGGAATTTGACCGGTCCGATCTGATCGCGGGCGACAAGATCGCCATACGCGGTGTCCGGTTGCCCAATCGGGTGGGCCGGATCGGAGACTATTACCGGCCCGTCCAGTTGTCCCTCTATTCGGCGGACGGTTATGTCGGGACCGCCGCCTATTCCGCAACGCGCGAGGGAGAGGGATATATTCACGGGGCGGATCCCTGGTTCGGAAAGGAGATCGTGCAGGAAAAGATCGCGGGCGATCAAGGCGGAGCTGCCGGTAAGACGCACAGGCTGATCGATGGTCTTTACGCGACGGCGGTCCGCAATGCCGTGCCCGCATCGATCGTCGGAGAGGCAATCGCCTATCTTGCACCCACCACCGATCTGAAGAGAGCCATCAAGCCGGATGAGCGCTTCACGCTGGTTTTCAGTGACATGGCGCGTGATGAGAAGCGGGGCGGTGGCCGGGTGCTGTTTGCGGGCGTGCGCACCGGAGATAACTGGTCGGTTCGCTGCTACGTGCTCAAGGCGCCCGGAAACCGCGGTTTTGCCTGCGTGAGCGAAGGCGGCAAGATCAGCCTGTCCGGCGCCATGCTTGTGCCGGTAAAGGGTGTCCTGACCTCGAAATTCGGCATGCGGTTTCACCCGATCAAGAAAGTTTCCCGGCTGCATGCCGGTGTGGACTGGGCCGCACCGACCGGAACGCCCATTCGCGCCGCGTTTTCCGGCAAGGTCACCTACAAGGATGTGCGCGGAGGCTACGGCAACTTCATAGAATTGACCCACAAGGATGGCATCACCAGCCGCTACGCGCACATGCATGAATATGCCGACGGGATCGAATTGGGATCGGTTGTTCAGGCAGGGGACCTGATCGGCTATGTCGGCACGACAGGTTTGTCGACAGGCCCGCATCTGCATTTCGAGATCCGCCAGCGCGGCGAACCGGCCGACCCGCTGTCCTTCGAAATGGAGACCGGTGCGGATGCACCCCAGTCCGTCGCGAGCAAGGACCTCAAGGCCTATCAGGGCGTGATCGGCGAGGTGCTCACGGGCAGTCAATAAGGACTGTCTGTTGCCGGACCTGTGGCCCCGCGGCGAAAGCTGCTGGATTGAACCTGGCGGTCACGGCAGACGCATGGAACCAGAAACCTGGGCAACATGGCGGTGCCGGAGCACCGCCAAACCCGTCGATGGCAGGTCTCAGGCGTCGCTGCCGGTCGCGATCTCCAGACCATCCTCTCCCGCCGTGATGGCCACTGATGTCAGCTCTTCCGCGTTCATCTGTGCGGTGAGGAACGCTCTGGAAAGCTTGGGCAGGAGGTCGTTGGTCAGGATGTTGTCGATCATGCGTCCGCCGCTGTCCGGGTCGCGGCACAGCGAAACGATATGGGCGATGACATCGTCCCCGAATGTAAGCTCCGCGTCCCTGTTCTGCTTCACGCGCTTGACGATGCGGTTGAGCTGCAGGCGAATGATGAAGCCGAGCATGGACGGCGACAGCGGGTAGTAGGGGATCGTCACGATGCGGCCGAGCAGGGCCGGCGGAAACACGTCCAGAAGGGCCGGGCGCAGGGATTCGGCAAGCTGTTCGGCATCCGGCGCATTCGGATCGGTGGCGGCAAGATCCGGATCGCTTGAGACCGGGGCATCCAGCATGTGGCTAGCCGCATTCATGATCGTTTCCGTTCCGACATTCGATGTCAGCAGGATCAGCGTGTTGCGGAAGTCGATCTTTCGGCCCATGCCGTCTTCCATCCAGCCCTTGTCGAAGACCTGGAAGAAGATTTCATGCACGTCCGGGTGTGCCTTTTCCACTTCGTCCAGAAGCACGACCGAATAGGGTTTGCGGCGCACCGCCTCCGTCAATCGCCCGCCTTCGCCATACCCGACGTAGCCCGGAGGTGCGCCTTTCAGACCCGAGACCGAGTGCGCTTCCTGGAACTCCGACATGTTGATGGTGATCAGGCTGTCCTCGCCGCCATAAAGCGTTTCAGCAAGCGCGAGTGCTGTCTCCGTCTTGCCGACACCCGAGGGGCCGCACAGCATGAAGACGCCGATCGGCTTGTCCGGATTGCCCAGCTGGGCCCGGCTCGTCTCGATCCTCTTGGCAATCATGGCGAGGCCATGTGCCTGACCGATAACGCGCTTGTTGAGGCTGTCTGTCAGGTTGAGAATGGTCGCCATCTCGTCCTGCACCATCCGGCCCACGGGAATTCCGGTCCAATCCGAAATGATGCTCGCAACGGCTTCATCGTCGACATAGGCATAGACCATGCGCTCGTCTTCGGGAATCTTGGCGAGCTCGGCACGCTTTTCATGCAGCGCCGCGCGAATGGCATCTTCGTCTTCAAGGTCGACATCAAGATCGAGTTCAATATCGTCGATCGAGACCAGGGCAGGACCTTCATGCTCGGGATCCTCGATCTCCGCGCTTTCGGGGTGAGGAGCGGGCTCGCCGCCCCTGAGCTGCGATAGCGCAGCGTTCAGGCGGCGGATCGCTGCCACGAGACCGCGTTCACGCTCCCATTCTTCCCTGACTTTCTCAATGTCGCTTTCCGTCGCTGCAATTGCTTCGTTGAGCGCATCCAGCTGTTCCTGATGCTCCATTCCAAGCTCGGTGTCGTTGGTAAGAGCGCTTTTCTCGGTTTCCAGAAATCCCTTGCGTGCAACGAGATCCGACAGTTTGGCAGGCTGTGCCGCCTGCGAGATATTCACCCGGGCAGACGCCGTATCCAGAACGCTGACGGCCTTGTCGGGTAGTTGCCGGGCCGGAATATAGCGGTGAGAGAGCGAAACCGCGGATTTGACGGCACTGTCCAGAATGCGCACCTGGTGGTGTTCTTCCATCGGACCGAGCAGTCCGCGCACCATTGCGAAACACTTTTCCTCGTCCGGCTCGTCGACCTGAACCGGCTGGAAGCGGCGTGTGAGGGCAGGGTCCTTTTCAAAGTGCTGGCGGTACTCCGACCATGTCGTGGCCGCAACCGTCCTTAGCGTACCACGCGCGAGCGCCGGTTTGAGCAGGTTCGCGGCATCACCCGTTCCGGCCGCACCCCCGGCACCGATCAGCGTATGCGCCTCGTCGATAAACAGGATCGTCGGCACGATCGAGGCATGCACGGCGTCGATGACGGCACGAAGCCGTTTTTCGAATTCGCCTTTCATCGACGCACCGGCTTGCAGCAAGCCGAGGTCAAGCGCGCAGAGCCGGGTGCCCAGCAGCGCGGGCGGAACGTCGCCGGCGACGATCTTCTGGGCAAAGCCCTCGACAATCGCGGTTTTGCCGACGCCGGCCTCACCGGTGAGGATCGGATTGTTCTGGCGCCGGCGCATCAGGACGTCGATGACCTGGCGGATCTCTTCATCCCGCCCGACGATGGGATCAAACTCTTCTGCGCGGGCGCGTGCGGTAAAGTCGACCGTGAACTGGGAAAGGGCATCCTCGCCAACGCCGCTTCCAGGCGCAGCTTCCACCGCTTCGCCGCCTGGAGCTGCGGCAGCTTTCGGCCCGGACCCGTCGATCGGACGTGCGCCAACTTCGCTAGAAGTCCCGGCAATCTTGTCGAGATCGCGCACGAGCACATCCCGGTTCAATCCCTCAAGTGCCGGCGAATAGCTGCGGAACTGGCGCCAGGTCGTCTTGTCGCCCATCGCCGCAATCAGGACATAGGCGGACCGGATCTTGTAGTCGCCGTAGCGAAGCGTTCCTTCGAACCAGGCTCGCTCAAGTGCCTCCTGGAAAGGGGTTGCCATCGACGGAAGCTCGGTCTGGTTGATTTTCAGATCGGAGATCGCCTTTTGAAGGTCGCCGTGGACATCGCCGACATCAATGCCGAAATGGCGCAGAATGTGGACGAAATCCGTATTCTCGTCGCGTGCGAGATAATAGAGCCAATGCAGTATTTCCAGGTGCCGGTGACCGGAACTCTTGGTCAGCCGCATGGCTTTTTCGAGACAGTCGTAACTGACTGTCGTGAGTTTATTGGCAACTGTTTCAACCAGAATGTCACTCATGGCACCGGCCTTTCAAATTGGAGACCTATTGATAAACGGTGGTATGCCGACGAACCGGGCGGAACCGGGTATCAGTCAGCATTTCTTCTTCGTCGTCGATTGCATCTTCATCCTCCGGCGCTGCATCCTTCGGCTTCAACCAGCCGATATGGCCGAGGGTCGCGGAACTGTTGCTGTCCATCCGGACGGAGGAGGCGCATCGTTTGGGAAGCGCAAGTTCGATTTCGTATTCGATCTCCAGTCCGAGATAGAAGTCGATGAGATCGAAAAGCTGTTCGGTCCAAGGATTCGGCCTTGTTCGCGTTGGCGGCAGGAACTTCCGGTATTCCTCCAGCGACCTGGTAAAGATCCGCACGCGGATCTTGTCGCTGACACTATAGACCTTGGAGCCGACGATCGTGTCCATGCCCAGCTGTCCCGCGCCGCCCGGCCCCAGTCCGCCGATGCTGAGCTGATCATCGGGATCAAGGTGAAGCCACGTCCCGACGCATTGGTCGATCTCGACGTTCACATCGAAGACACCGGCAATCAGCGCCTTCAGACGCGCCGCACTCTTGACCTTCGCGGAGGTCAGGCCCGCAAACAGCAGTTTGATCCGGTCGTCGATGCGATCGAGATCCTGATAAACCGGGCTGCCAATACCGATGCTCGATCCCAGATAGGACAGGAACCGGTCATCGTCCGGACGGTCGTGCTGCACAATCGGTCTTGCATCCGCCCAGGCCCGGAAAAACAGCTGAACAAAGCGATTGTTGAAGACATCCAGAAAACGCGGAAAACTGTCGTCACCCTTAAGGCCCCGCACGATGGCCTCGTCGGTGTAGGCTGACGGCAGGGCGCCATGCGGCCCCAGGAACCCCAGAAAGCGCTCAAGCAGGACGAGTCCGTCATCGGCATCGCGCATGGCACGGTCGATCGTGGACGTTGCGAATTCGCCGGTCGGATCCTGGCCGAACCGGACGATATCCTCCATTTTCCGGCGGCTCTTGCCGATGCGGGGAGGGGCTGGCTCATCGAGGTTCTTCGGCCCCATTCCCGACTGCGCACCACCGTGTCCCGTCTGGCCCTCAAGCATGCGCAGGACGGCCAGCAGATCATGCCCGCCCGGGTGCTTTTGCACGCGGTCGCTCAGTGCGGACAAAAGGGAGGCGAATTGCTGTTGAACCGGGACTTCGATCCGGGCTTCGGCAACCGGTTCCTGCTCGTGCTCCTCTTCCGGATCTGCCGGAGCAGGCGGAACGTCCGTGGCCTCGTCAGTCTCCTGTTCAGCGGGTTCATCCGCATCTG